>CAMOKF010000023.1 GCA_946617625.1 uncultured Bacillota bacterium | reverse complement strand
TATTTTATTATTGTATTTAGGTCATTCTTAAAGAAATAGATATTTTTGTTACTATCTAAATAGTTTAATTCTCTTAAATAAATAATATAATCTTTTAGAGATTGCTTATTAATATCATTATCATCAATATTTAAAATATCTACTTTACCTGGAAGTAATTCATATTTTTTTATGAAATTATTTACATAATCTACTATTTCTTCTTCATTAGATATTTGTCTATTAAATAAAAAACTATTTAATTCTTTATCATCTAATAGATGTAGTTTTTTTAGATAATTGTAGTTTGTTAATATATTTTTAATTGATATATCTTCCATAATAAGCACCTCCTTATACTAGGAAAGAGAATATTTAATTATATTCTCTTTATCTAGTAACAGTCATTTCTATTCTATTTCCTCTATCTTTATTGATTGTGAATGAATATTTCTTGTTATTGATTGTTTTTGATACATTATCTAGACTTCTACCTAGCTTTTCAGTAAATTCATTTATATCACTTATATTAGATTTAGTAGCTATATATATTACATATGTTCCTTCTTCTATATCTGATATATCAATATTATTATCATACCATGCACGAGTTTTATCTAGATTATCATTTTCTGGTAATACTACTTTATAGTTACCATTAGTAATTGATCCTAAATCTTTAGTATATGTTTTATAAGTAGAAGTATTTTCAAATATTAGTTTTCTTTCTACTTTAGCATTAGAATTTAAATCCATTCCATATGAATAAGTATTACCTCTTAAATGTAATTTATTATCATTTGTAAATTCAAACTTAGTATATTTATCATATTGATTATATACATAAGAACTTGTTTTTTCTACTAGGACTTGTTCTCTTACTTTTATTTCTACAAATGATTTAGATGTAGAATAATTATTACTTATTAAAGCATTATTTTTAGCTTTTACATAAGTTGATTGTTGATTAAATGATTTGTTTGCTACTAAAGATTTTGAATATTTATTATTAGTTCTAGCTACTACATACATCTTGTAATTACCTATTTCAAGTGTATCTATATCTATTGTAGCATTAAACCATGAGTATGTATAATCATAACCATCTGGAGAATAAACTTTCTTAGGTACTATGCCTGTTATTCTTTCTCCTTTAATTATTGTTTCTTTACCATTATTGATATTTTCAAATATTATTTGATATGTAATATTTGTCTTTAAGTCATTGTTTATACCTATAATAGTTTGATATCCTTGTAATTTTAATTTATTATTTTCTGTTTTTAAATAATTAAAGTAGAAATTACCATCAACTAATTGTGCTTTATCAGCTTGTTCTTCTTCTGTTATAACCTTTACTTCTATTGTCTTAGTAGTTTTATTATTAGCAGAATCTATTACTTCATAAGTAACTTTATAAGTACCTTTAGAATTAGTATTAACAGTATTCTCTATTACTTTTATCTTATTAGTAATATTTCCATCTTCTTTATCTGTAGCTGTTACTCCATCTAATTCTTTAAATTCACTTCCAACTACTATTTCTTTATTAGATGCATTTATTACTGGATTTTGATTCTTTAATACAGTAACTTTTATTGTTTTTGTTGTTTTTTGATTATAACTATCTGTCACTTCATAAGTTATTTCATATACTCCCGCTACTTTAGTATTAACAGTATTCTTTGTTGTTTTAATCTTATTAGTTAAATTTCCATCTTCTTTATCTGTTGCTGTTACATTTTGTTTTAACTCTGTATTAATTAACATTTCTATATCAGAAGCATTAATTACTGGTTTTTCATTTACTTTAACTACTATTGTTATTGTTTTTGTTGTTGTTAAGTTTGAAGAATCTGTAACTTCATATGTTACTTGATATTTTCCTGGAGTATTTATATTTAGATTATTACTTCTTACTTTTATTTTTTTAGTAATATTTCCATCTTCTACATCACTTGCTGTTACATCTTTTAATACATCTATATTAGTTCCTTGTACTATTTCTTTATTAGATGCATTTATTACTGGGAAATTATTATTATTAATTGTTCCAACTAATCTAATAGATACTCCCGGAGCAGATGCTAAAGTCCAACCAAATTCATTCTTATTACCATTTATATCTACTGGTACTTTATACCATTTTTGTCCATTTACTATTCTTTCTTCAAGTATTGGTACATATGAATTAGTATATAATCCACTTATTAGAGTATCTGCTGTATCTTGTGTAGTAGAGTTTATCCATGTGTATTGATTTCCACTTACTGTTACACTTGTTACTCCATAAGCTTTGTTAGTTATTTGAATACTATCTGCACTTACCCAATGTTTTTGGCAGAATCTGTAATGTGATGTTACTAAGTAAGATACTGGTATACCATTTTCATAGGCTATACTATAAATCATTACATTTCTATTTTTTACTAATGTTTCACCATTTTTACTTTGTAGTGATGGATCATAGTAAAAGCTAGTATTTTTAGTTGAAATACCTACTTTAGGTTTAAATGTAGTATCTTGTACCATTAAATCATAAGTATAATCACTATCTTGATATTCAGTTACTGAGTTAGGTGATATAAAACCATTTTTACCTGAATTAATTAATGTTACTCCACTCTTTTGTACATATACTGTTTTATTCCAATTATAGTTTCCATTTATTTCATTGTTATTATTATCAATGTTTAAGTCACTTACAACTTCATACCAACCGTTCTTTTCTCCTACTATTACCATTGCATCTTCTGCTTCTGGATATTCATAGATAAACTTAGAATTAGTTGATGCATCTGCATAGGCTTTTAGAGGTCCTTTAGCAACTGCTAATTGATAATAATTGTAATCTTGTAATCCTTTAGCTCTATCTAATGAATAGTAATTAGCTGCCATTTTTTCTGACCAGTATGTATCTGATGCATATTTAACATTCATTCCTATCCATTTATCTCCAAACTGAGGTCCAAAATATCTCCAATCTTTTGGATATGCATATCCTCTTGTTATCCATTTATCTGCATAACCTAAAATACTGCTTGCAAATGTTGCATACCAATCTGCTTCTTCTGATGGGTTTGAATCAACTGCATTAAGTCCAAATCCATTATTTTTATTTATTGCTAAGTTACTTCTTCCATTTCCTGTTTCATTTCTACTTAAACTTAATGAAAGAATAGCATTTACACCATATTTTTCTTGAGCATAGTAGAAGAATGTTCCTGATCCATATAATCTAGATGATGATCCATCATCATCGTTTCCATATACATCCATTTTTATACCTAAGCTATTTCTAATATACTCATCAATATTAATTGAAGAATAAGTTGTTCTTGTATGGTTTGATAAATACATGTAGTAATTGTAATACTTATTATTTTTATTTACTGAGTTATTATAATTACCATTTTTATAATCTTTTATTAATTTTCTTAAATCTGTATAAAAGTAATGACCATCATAACTATAATACTTACCTGTTGCTAACATAGTTGGTTTAGGTCCTATAGTACTTCCTGCACTACCACTATATGTATTTTGTATTTTAGCTACATAGTTATGTCTAATTGAATCATTTGTTACTGTATATGAACTAGTTGACTTTACCCATTGAATAGGAACTATTTCATAAGTCTTTTCAGAAATCCATCCTGTAAAGTTTCCTATTCTTACTTTGGCAACCCATACTCCTTTAGAGTTTAATGCAGAGTCCATATGTACTCCGTCTACTCCTCCATATAATGAACCTGTATCCATATATGTATAAGATGAACCTTTTAAATCACTATTAGTATAGAAATAAGTTAGTGTTTCTGGATTAACACTTAAATCTAGTAAAGCTACATTAGCATCTACTATTTTAACTTTTCCACTTACTTTTGCCATAATAGCTAATTCTTCAGAGCCATCATTTTTCATGTATTCTTTAGCTTCATTATAATTTGATGTACATTTCTTAGTAGTAATTGAACCATCAGCTTTAAAAGCAGCTACCTCAAAATTATTACATAAATTTCTATTTTCATAATTACTTACTGAATAGGCGTAAACACTCTTAGGCATAACAAAAAGAACAGAAACTAATATAAATAAATATAAATATCTTTTCATAACAATCACCTATTCTCTCAATTTTATTTTATCATTTTTAACTATCCTTTTTAATATATAAACACATATATATTATTTTCTTTGACAATATTTGACAACATAAAAGTTTTAGACTAAATATAGATTTTTGGTTCCTTGATAAAAAATAATATATTAGTTATAATTTTATTTAGAAGATTAATAAAAATGGAGGTTGTTTAATGACAAAAGAAAAAAAGCCTAAGGGTTGGCTTATTTATACTATATTTTTTATTATTTCTATTATTACAAGTGTATTTGCAATTTATGAAATACTATTACTTAGTTCTATAGAGAATTTGATAAGGTATTTAGTAATAGCTATTTTGATTATTATAGATCTTATTTTGTTATTTAGAATTAAAAGATTTCTTAAACCTAAAAAAGTAAAGAAACATATATTACTTATGATATTTATGATACTCTATTCAATTATTTGTTTAGTTATTGGTATATTAATTAGTTTTGTTTATAAAGAAGTAAGTAGTATTAATAAAGTTTATGTTACTTATACTTCTAATTTAATTGCTATGGCATCAAGTGATATTAATGATGTTTCTGATGTTAGTAATTTAAAGATTGGTATTTTATCTGATAAAAAATCTGTTGATGGATATAAGATACCAATGGATATTGTTAAAGAAAACAAACTAGAAGATGAAAATGAATTAGTTGACTATGGAGATTATACTTCAATGATTGTTGATTTATATTCTAACGATATTGATGCTTGTTTTGTATCTGATAGTTATGTAAATTTATTCTCATCTATTTCTGGATATGAAAATATTGAAAATGAAACTAAAGTTATAGTTAGTAAAAGTGAAAAGTTAAAGAAAGCTGATACATCTACTACTGAGACTGCTTCTGTTGGAAAAGAAATAACTGAACCTTTTACAATCCTATTAATGGGAATAGATTCTACTGATGAGGTTTTAGAAAAGAATGCTGTTGCTAATGGTGATACATTAATACTTATTACTTTTAATCCTAAGACATTAAATGCTACTATGTTATCTATTCCTAGAGATTCATATGTACCTATAGCTTGTTGGGCTAATAGAGATGAAAATAAAATTACTCATGCTGCTGCTTATGGTAATGATTGTATGATTAAAACTATTGAAAATTATTTTGATACTTCAATTGATTATTATGCAAAAATTAATTTTAAAGGATTAGTTAAATTAGTTGATTCCTTAGGTGGAGTTGAAGTTGATGTTGAACAAGAATTATGTACTGATGATTCTAATAGAACTGGTGTTGTTTGTATACATCCTGGACTTCAAACATTAAATGGTGAACAAGCTCTAGTTTATGCAAGAAATAGAAAACAACTTGCTAATGGTGATTTTGGTAGAAATTATCACCAACAAGTTATTGTTATGGCATTAATGAATAAAGTAAAAGAAATTAAAGATGCAACTCAATTTATGGATTTATTAAATACTGTTTCTAATAGTGTTGATACTAACTTCACTACTAAACAAATTTTATCTTTCTATAATGTTGCTAAAGATATTATTAAGAAAAGTATGAGTTCTGAAGAAGCAGATATAATTAATATTGAAAGATTATATTTATCTGGTAATGGTCAAATGATTTATGATGAACGTGCTAGAATGGTACTATATGAATATGTTCCTAATCAAAATAGTAGAAAAGATATTATTGAAGCTATGAAAGTTAATCTTGGATTATTAGAACATACTGATATTAAAGAATTTACTTTCTCTATTAATAAAACTTATGAAAAAGAAGTCATTGGACAAGGTCCTTATAAGTCAACTGGTACATTCTCACTTATTCCTGACTTTACTGGTGATAGTAAGGAAGCTGCTAGTGCTACTTGTTCTAGAATAGGTCTTAAATGTACTTTTGTAGGTACTTCTGGATATGTAGTTAGTCAAAGTCATCCAGCTAGTTCTAGAATTGATAAAGCAAAGAACTTTACATTAACTTTATCTCATAATAAAAAAGATGAGGATGAAGATAAAGACACTAAGAAAGATAAAGATAAAGATAAAAAAGAATCAAAAGATACTAAAGAAGTTGATGAAGAAAAAGAAGATACTACTCTTGATAATAAGGATAACAATACTATTAATAATAATTCTAATAGTAATACTGAAACTACTGATAATAAGAGTTCAGAAGATAATAAGGAATCTTCTACTACTCAACCAGATGAATAAAAAAAATACCAATTTAATTGGTATTTTTATTTTGTTAATTCTACTATGTGTAATTTCTTGCCATCTTTAACGATTATTAGTTTACCAGATGATTGGTAATCATTAAAGTCTTCTTCTGTATATGTCCATTCTACTTCTATTTCGTATGCATCATCTACATTTTTATCTCCTACTGCAAATTCAGTAGTTTTTATTTCTCCAACTTTTACTTCATCTACCATTGGTAATTTTTGATTTCTATTACCATAAATATTACTTTCTACATATTTATAATATGTTGATTCGGCATTTTCTAAGAAGTTACTTAGAGCATCCGGATGAATAAAGTCTACTCCACCAATGTCATTTTTGGCCATTTTATCATCTAGTGAGAAAAAATCATAAATAAACATTTTACTTATTGTTTCTGCATATTTATCATAATCTACTTTATCTTTTTCTAATACTTTTTTTAATTCTTCAAACATACTCTTATATTTTTCATTCTTATTATCTTTTAGAGTATATCCATAATCTTCTATAGAATTAATTACTTTAGCTCCTTCTGTTTCATTTTTTCCAAAGAAGTTTTTATATACTAGAAAAACTATAATTCCAATTACTATTATTGTGATTAGAAATATTAATATTTTTGCCCTTTTCTTCAATTTCATAGATTATTACCCTTTCTATTCTGCTGCATATTTATTTTCATTTAATAAATCAAATACTATTATGTTATTAGATACATCTAATAAACTGTTTGTATAGTCTGTATTACTCTTTATATATTCTTCACTTATAGCTTCTTGAGTAAGTGATAAGTATTCTCCTTTTTGACTATTATAATATACTTTATCTGTTACCCAGTTACCATTAGGGAACACTACTATATTATTTCCTCGTACGTTGAATATATCATGTCCTAGTGAATATTTATTATAGAATCCAAACATATTTCCTAAAGTTGGTTGAACATCTACCATTCCCATAACTTCTGGTACTTCCATATTTAAATCTGTTCCTGCCATATCTTTAGTCCATATTATAAATGGTACTTTTCTACCTAATTCGTATTGATATGAATCAAATACTTTATAGTTAGGATCATCTTCATCTAAGATATCATCTGTTTCTTTGTCATAATTATATAATCTAATATAATCGTTTTTAGGTAATCTAGCATCGTGATCTCCATATAATATAAATACTGTGTTTTCTAATAAATTATTAGCTTTTAGTTGTTCTATGAATTCTCCTAGAGCTTGATCTGCATAATGAAGTGATTTAAAGTAATTACCTAATTTTGTACCTTCCATATATGGATAAACTTTTTCTTCTTGAGTACCATCTTCTAGTGTAATTGTCTCTTTAATTGATACATCAAATTCACCATATTTTTCTACATCTGAGAATGGTGTATGATTACTTAACATTATTAATAATCCATACCAGTTTTCATTTTTCTTATTAATTGTATTTAGTTTTTTTACTGATTGAGTAAAGAACTCTTTATCTGATAATCCTAATCCTATGATATTTTCTGGATTAACTACATAATCACTTTTAGCATAGAATCTTTGATATCCTAGCGAATTATGCATTGCTCTTCTATTCCAGAAATCAGCATTATTAGCATGCATACTAAATGTGTAATAACCTTTTTCATTTAAGAATTTAGGTGTTGCTCTATAAATTCTATCAGAATAAGAAACAAATGCTGTTCCTGACTTTGTAGGCATTAATGATGTGTTATAAGTTAATTCTGTATCCGAACTAGTTCCTACTGATACTTGTGAATAAAAGTTTGAAAAATACATTCCTTCACTTGCTAATTTATTAAGTGTAGGTGTTACTTCTACTCCATTGAATGATAAACCAATAGCGTTAGTCATCATACTTTCTCCATGAATAACTATTACGTTTTTACCTTCAAAGATATTTGAGTATCTATTAGTTTCTCCTATATCTTTTCTATCTACAAAGTATTCATCAAATGATCTTTTAGCGTTTTCATATCCAAACATAGCATTTATTTTAGGTTGTATTGATGTTACTACATCGTTAGCTTGATAGATATAAATACCAAATCTCATTACTATATATTCTTTATTCCACTGTTTTACAAATCTTGTAACATCTAAAGATGTTAAAGTTATACAATATATAAATAACATTACTAGTCCTACTGCTAAAGTTCTAGTTGTTTTCTTTTTTCTTTCTGATCTTACTTCTATTTTCTTATAGATATGTTTTTTATTAATCTTATAATAAATTACAAATAATACTAGTGGTCCTTGTATATAGAATAAATCTTTTAATTGAATTACGTTTTCTACTACTGCATCTCCTACGTCTCCAATATATTGTGTAAGTGATAACATTGATACTGATGCGAATGATGTGTAGAAAGTATAATATGCTGAATTAATCATACATATTGCTGATAAGAATATATCAAATATTAAATAATATATAAATCTATTTTTAGGTTTAAATAAGTATCCAAATGAACCTATTATTATAGCAATTGTTGCATCTGCTAAAATTGCTTTAAATGATAGATAGTTTTCAATAGAATGCATACAAAAAAATCTAAGAACTGTTGAATTTACTACTACTGTAATTACGAATGTCAAAAATAGAACATTGTTTTTTAGATACTCTTTAATTAAATGTTCTGTCTTTATTCTTACTATTTTCTTTTTTGTATTATTAACTAACTTTTTTAATCCTATTTTTATTCTTTTCATATGACTACCTCGCAGTTATAATTATAGCATTAATACCACTGTTTTTCAATAAACTCATAATAATAAAAAAGTAGTTGAATTATTCAACTACGATTTTTTCTTTTTCTTGATGATAGCTTCCTGCATTTATAATCATTCCTAATACAAATATATATGATATTATATATAACCATATTAATAGTATTACTATATTTGAAATACTACCATAGAACTTATCATAATTTGTAAATGCTCCTATATATATTGAATATATTTCAGAAGCTATTATCCATCCTATTGTTGTAAAGATTGCTCCTTTAGTTGTTGTTTTTGATTTTATTTTTTCATCAGGAGCTGTTATATATAATAACTTAATATTAAAATGTAATATAACTATTAAAAGTGGATACTTAATAAGTTGATATGTAGTATTTAATAAATCTACAAATCTATTATTAATATTAGCTAATATTACTTCAAATATATAATCTCCAAATATTGGGATTAAGAAAAGTATAAAGAATAATCCAGCCATTACAAATGTCATCATTATAGCTTTTGCTCTTCTTCTTACAAATGTTCTTGGAGTTAATCTATATATTTCATTAGATGCTATTATCATTGAGTGAGGTCCATTAGATGCCAAAATAAATGCTGATATAAAAAATACTATAATATTAAAGTTAGGTCCTTTGTTATTAATAACATCTATTATAAAATTACTTACTCCTGTTGGTATTGTTCCTTTCATTAGTGATTCTAATGTATCTACTGAAATAGATAATTTAGAAGCTATAGCTCCTAAGAGTGCTGCTAATGGTATTAAAGACATGACCATAAAAAAAGCAAGCTGACCGGGTAGTACCCTCATTTCAGGTCTTTTTATCATATCTATTACTTTTCTAAAAAAACCTTTTGCTTGCTCCATTTATATCACCTTTTTACTTATATTCTTCTTTGTTTGTAATCATTTCTAGTGTAGCTTCATTTATAGCATCATCTAATGTTTTTATTTCATCTGTGATCATACTATATCCTACAGCTGCTCCAAATTCATGTGGAAGTGATTTCATTTCTTTAGATAATTTTTTAGTGTATGTACTTATTTGTCTATCACTATATCCTACTAAATATATTAAGAATTCATTTCCATCTGTTCTTATTATTTCACTGTTTTCTAGTTGTGTATTAACTAATACTCCAGCTGCTTTGATAATTAGTTGATCTCCTTCTTCATGACCATAATTATCATTTACATATTTAACACTATTTAAATCAACTATAACTATTGCTTGTGGGAATACATTACAATCTTCCCATTCAGGCATTTTAGCATTTAAATAGTTTCTATTTTTTAGAGATGTCAACATATCAGTATATTTATGTCTATCAGTTATTTTTACTTTCTTAATTTGTTTTTTCTTTTTAATGATAAATACTATTACTGATAATAATATCAATGGTATAAATATTATCATTAATACTGTTATGTATGCTTGTTCTAATGTTGAATCTTTTAATATTGATGCATTTAAGTTTTCTAATCCACTATTTCTATAGTTGTAATATGAATTAGTATTAATTATGTAGTTAAATAACTTATAGAATGCTTCATTATTATTTTTAACCATGAATTTGTAATCATTCATCATTGTATCTTTATATATTAATTGTAAGTCTTTAAACTTAGTTGTTTGATAATAGCTATATACTTCAAAATCTACTATTATTAATTTATCTTTAGCTTTATCTACTAGTTCATCAATATCTTTATATGTCTTTATCTTTGCTCTAGAGTTATTAGAAAAATAATTATATAGTGAATATCCTTCTAACATTGCTACTTCTTTATCTTTTAAACTTTCAAATGAGTTAATAATTGTATGATTATCTTTCTTTTCTAATACTACATAATCTTCTACAAATGTAGATAATGTCTCTAAGTATTTATCTCCATTATAATTATAATAGTCAAAATATACATCTACTTTTCCTGCATCAATTGCTTTCTTTAATTCTTCTTTATTTTTATATTTCTTGTATTTAAAGTTGATATCAGTTAATCTAGATATTCTATCTATATATTCTCCTGCTATACCTGAAACTTTACCATTTACATTTACTTCGTATGGATGATTTTCTACATATCCATAGACATAATTTTTAGATACTAAGGCACTTTTTTCTTTAGCACTTATTTCATTTTTATCTACATAGTAATCTAAATATTGTTCATTATATTCTTTTATATAATTTGTTTGTTTCCATTTATTATAATATTTAACTACTATCTTGTTTAACTCTTCATTTTCATCACTTAAAGTTAATACTATTTGTTTTTTCATTTCAGTTAGATAATAGTTAATTGAATATGTATCATTTTTAATTATGTAATCTAAATACATGATACTTGGAACTACTATCATATTAACTTCTCCAGCATCTAATGCTTTATATAGTGCTGTTACATCATCATAACTTTTATATGATAGGTAGCTTCCACTTTTTAAGTAATAACTTACCTCTTCTGCATCTTTTGTGAATACTCCTAATGTTACATTTTTAATATCTTGAATATGATTAATTCTTTGATATGTTTTACCTACAATTATATAGTTGTCATTAAATATTAATAAATCATTTTTATTTAAAGATGTTTCATTATCTAGTATTCGTATTCTGTATCCATTTCCTGTTGGATCTGCATTTTTTAAGTATGATATTTTATTAAATTCGATACCTATATTTTCTTCAAAGTCCTCTAAAAAGTTAAAGATTACTCCACTACCATTTTCTCCATATAATGGATAGTCATTAACAACTTCAAAGTCAAATTTCTTTTCTTTATTTTCTACTACCCATTTCTTTTCTTTTACTGTTAATGTGGTAGTTGAATCTTCTTTATTATAATATCTATAAACAAATACAAAAGTTACAGCTGCGATAATTATTGGTATTATTATTGATAACTTTTTTTTCATCTAATCACCTATCTATCTTTTGTCCATGTAATATTTTCTTTTGTATGATGTTTGTATCCTAATATTGGGAATTGACCTTTATCTTCAGAATCTCCATCTTTACTTATAAATAATTGGATATCATAATACTCTTTAATCTTATCACTTAATTCACCAATTGCATCTTTAGCAATATTCTTAGAATCATCTCTTGATTTATCATCATTTACTGTAATAAGAATATTTAGAATTCTACCTTGTCTTCTAATTGAGATACTTTTTACTGATTCTCCTATTTTAGCTTTGATAGTATCAGTTTCTTTGCTAGTATCTATTTTTACTGATTTACCGCTTAATCTTTCTCCATAGATAGCTCCTTCTTCATTTTCAGTAAATATTCCAATTATTTTTATTGATAATACTATTATTAAAATAATTAATATTAATAGTAATATTAGTAACTTTCTTTTCTTAATAAAATTTAATACTTTTTTCATATCATCACATCCTAGTATAAATAATTATACAATACTTTTATACTCTATTTCAACTTACTTTATTACTTTAGTTCTTCTATTAATATATCCATGGCCATCTTTGGATTAACTGATCCCTTTGTTTCTTTCATTACTTGTCCCATAAGATATTTAATAGCTCTATCGTGTCCTGCTTTATAATCATCAACGGATTCTTTATTTGCTTCTATTACTTTTTTGACAACATCTTTTATCATAGAATCATCTGTAATATTTTGTACTCCAGATTCTTTCATAATATTTTCTATTGTATCGTCACTTGTCATTATTTTTTCTAGTATTTCTTTTAAATTTTTACTAGTTAATGTATTATTACTCATTAAATTAACTAATTCTATAAATCTTTCTTTATTTAATGTTGTTTCATTTAACTTTTTATCTTCTTTATTTAGATATGCAGATATATCTCCTAATAATAAGTTAGAAGCTATTTTAAAGTTAATATCTTCTTCTAATAAATCATTTATAAAATCAGATAATTGTCTATTTTGAATTAGTTTTATAGCATTTGCTTCTAATATACCTTTTTCAATGTATTTTTCTTTTCTTTCTTCTGGTAACATTGGTATGGTTTTAACAACATTATCTATCATGTCATCAGTAATAATAACAAATGGTATATCTGGCTCTGGGAAATATCTATAATCATTTCCTGTTTCTTTTACACGCATTAGTACTGTATCGCCAATTTTGTCATCATATCTTCTAGTTTGTGGCTCTATACTTCCACCTTCATCATATATTTTTGATTGACGAGCTATTTCTTTTTCTATACTTAAACCTACGTTAGATATTGAACCAATGTTTTTAATTTCTGCTTTTGTACCAAATGGATCGCTTTCATTTTTTCTTAAAGATACGTTAGCATCTGCTCTCATTGATCCTTCTTCCATTTTACAATCTGATACATCTGTATAGAATAGTAATTCTTTTAACTTTTCTAAGTATAATTTTGCTTCTTTAGCACTCTTTATACATGGTTTAGTTACTATTTCTATTAATGGTACTCCTGCTCTATTAAAGTCTAGTAATGTTTTATCTTGTCTATGAGTACTTTTACATGTATCTTCTTCTATATGCATTTCTTCTATGTATATTTTTTTCTTTATTCCATCATCATCTATTTCCACATAACCATCATATCCTATAGGAGTTCTAGCTTGTGTAATTTGATAGTTCTTAGAATTATCTGGATAGAAATAATTTTTTCTATCAAAGTGCATTTCTTTTCTAATATTACAATTTAATACTGTTGCTGCTTTAATAGCTAAATTAATTACTTCTTTATTTAATGTTGGTAATGTTCCTGGATATCCTAAATCTATAACATTAGTTAATGAGTTAGCCATTTGTCCATATCCATTAGTTGAGTTTGAAAAAATCTTTGTCTTTGTTTTTAATTCTACGTGTACTTCTATACCTATTGTTGGAATATAATTAGACATTATTTTTCACCTCCATTTGGATCTAGTTCTAGATTTAGTTTCTTTTCAATAAATGATGCTAATTGATACATTTTAGCTTCTTCAAAGGAATTACCTATTATTTGCATTCCTATAGGCATATGATCTTTACTAAATCCTACAGGTACATTTAATCCAGGAAGTCCTGCCATATTTACTGGTATTACTAAGATATCGTCCATGAAGCTCTTTCTTGGATCATCCATTGGATCTGTTAGGTCATAAGCTGTTGTTACTGTTGTTGGAGCAATAATTAAATCATAGTTATCAAATACTCTTTTGAATTCTTTTCTCATATCATCTCTTATAGATAATGCTTTATTATAATATGTCTTAGCATTCTCTCCACTTAGTAAGTATGATCCTACCATGATACGACGTTTTACTTCTTCTCCAAATCCTTTTCCTCTAGTTTCTAAATATAAATCTTCTATATTTTTTGGATTTTCTTCTGAATATCCATATCTAATTCCATCAAATCTAGCTAAGTTAGAACTTGCTTCTCCCATAGCTATAATTTGATATAATGTCATAGCATTTTCTAGATATTTAACATCTATATAATCTACTGTTACATTATTATCTTCTAATAACTTTATTGTTTCTTTTATTTTATCTTTTATTTCTTCTGATACGATATCACTCATTAAATAGTTAGGTACTGCTATCTTCATACCTGATACATCTTTACCAATTAATCTTGTGAAATCTTCAGTATCTTTATTAGCACTTGTTAGATCTTTTTCATCATGACCTGATATTGCATTTAAAAGTATCGCATTTTCATATACATTCTTTGTCATAGGTCCCATTTGGTCTAAACTAGATGCAAAAGCAACTAATCCATAACGAGAAATTCTTCCATATGTTGGTTTCATTCCTACTATTCCTGTATATGATGCTGGCTGTCTAATAGAACCTCCAGTATCTGATCCTATGGCAAATAATAAGTCTCTTGCTGCTATAGTTGCTGCAGATCCTCCTGATGAACCTCCACATATTTTATTTTTATTCCATGGATTTTTTGGTGCACCAAAGTAACTTGTTCTAGAAGATGATCCCATAGCAAACTCATCCATATTAGTTTTACCAATAATTATCATATTCTTTTCATTTATTTTATCTACTATAGTTGCATCATATAGAGGAATAAAATTTTCTAGAATATGAGATCCACAAGTTGTTTTTAATCCTTGTGTTACAATATTATCCTTTAATGCTATAGGAAGCCCAAATAATATATTATCAACTTCTTTATCTTCTAATTCTTTTGCTCTTTTAATTGCTTCTTCTTTATTTAAAGTAATATAAGCATTTAAATCTTTATTTGATTCAATATTATCGAATGCTTCATTTACTAAGTCTATAGGTTTAATCTTTTTTTCTTTTAATAACTCATGTATTTCTTCTATGTTTTTATTTAAATATTTCATATTAAGCACCTTCACTTTCACCAATTACTACTGGTACTGAAATATAATTACCAGAGTGTCTAGGAGCATTTTCTACCACTGCTTTAGGATCTAACATACTACCTTCACTATCTTCTCTTAAAGTTGTGTTAGATTCCCATGGAGCTATTAAAATATCATTATCATACCCTTCAACTTCATTTATTTTTTCTACATCATTTAATAATTTTTTTAATTGAACACGATACTTTTCTATTTCTTCTTCTGTTAATTTTATTCTAGCTAGATTTGCTACGTGTAATATTTCTTCACGACTTAATTTTTCTTCCATAAGGTATACCTCCTCAAAACAGTTTTATTATATCACTTTTAGAATATCTTTGTAAATTAAACCAAAAGAAATAGAGAAATATATTTCTCTATTTTTTTATTAATACTTTTTTATCATTTTCTTTTAATCTTTCATAGAAGAAGTTATTTCCTTTTTTAACTAATTTTGGAGCATAAAAGTTTTCCATCTTTGTATTCTGATACATGAAATTATCTCCTACTTCTTCTATACTATCTAATAATAATTCAGTAGCAAAAAAATTACTCCAGAAAAAGTTATTTCCTGCTTTTTTTAATTTTCTTAGATTAGAATTATCTAATCTATAGCTTTTATATAAGAAGTCATCTCCTACTTCTTCTAGTTCAGGAGCATATAAATTCATTAGCATTAGTTTTTCTCTCATAAAGTTACTACCTATTCTTCTAACTTTAGGAAATATAATATCATTACAATGATACATTTCAGGTATAAAGTTATCGCCTATTACTAGTAAGTTATTAAAACTATAATGTCTTATACTACTATTATTATAAAAGAAATTATTACCTATACTTTTTACTTTGTTATAAAAAATACTTTCTATATTCTTATTTGAATACATAAAATTATCTTTTATTCTTAATACATTAGGTAGATCTAATTCACTTAGTTCTTT
>CAMOKF010000022.1 GCA_946617625.1 uncultured Bacillota bacterium | reverse complement strand
GGGCGTAGGAAAATTGAAGAGAGCTATCCTTAGTACGAGAGGACCGGGATGGACAGACCTCTGGTGTATCTGTTGTAGCGCCAGCTGCAGTGCAGAGTAGCTATGTCTGGAAAGGATAACCGCTGAAAGCATCTAAGCGGGAAGCCTCCTTTGAGATGAGTTTTCCCATACGAAAATAGTAAGATCCCTCAAAGACGATGAGGTTGATAGGCTGGAGATGGAAGAATGGTGACATTTTGAGTTGACCAGTACTAATAGATCGAGGATTTAATCATAATTATTAATTTGATGAACACAATATCTTAGTTTTCAGAGAATTATTTCTCATATATTTTTCTTGGTGACAATAGCAAGTGGGGTACACCTGTTCCCATCCCGAACACAGAAGTTAAGCCACTTAACGCCGACGATAGTGTAAGCTAAAATAGGACGTTGCCAAGAATTTTTTTTTGTTTAAATTTAAGAATTTTACTATTTACAATTTAGGCAAAAAAATAGACTATAAGAGTTGTCTAACTCTTTTTTTTTGATTATAATTAAATGTAGGTGAAGAAAGATGGATTATAAAGTAACAACATACTCAGAAGAGGAAACAATTGAATTAGCGCAAAATTTTGAATCAGAAAAATTTCCGAATATGGTAATCTGTTTAAGAGGAGATTTAGGTAGTGGTAAAACTGTATTCACAAAAGGTTTTGCACAAGCATTAGGAATTAATGAAGAAGTAACATCTCCAACCTTTAATATAATAAAAGAATATACTACAGGTGAAATGCCTTTATATCATATGGATGTTTATAGATTAGATGGTAGAGCTGAAGAATTAGGAATAGAAGAATATTTCTATAAGGGTGGAATAACTATTATAGAATGGGCTGATATGATTCCAGAGTATCTACCAGAAGATAGATTGGATATAAAAATAAAACATTCATCAGAAGATGAAGATAAGAGAATAATAACTATTACTCCATATGGAGCAGAATACGAAGATCTTTGTGAGGCAGTATTATGAGATACCTATACATAGATACATCTTCTAGTTATTTATATACTGCAATAGTTGAAGATAATAGTATTATTGCAGAAATAAAAAAGGACTATGGACAAAAATTATCAGAAAAAGCGCTTCCTGAAATCGTTTCTATGTTTGAAGAAAACTCATTGACTGCAAAAGATATAGATAAAATAATTGTAGTATCTGGTCCAGGTAGTTTTACAGGAATACGAATTGGAATTACTATTGCAAAAGTATATGCTTGGAGTTTAAAAATTCCTATAACATCAATCTCATCAATTGAAGCAATGATGATTTCAAGTGATGCAGATACATATAAAGTACCTATGTTAGATGCTAGAAGAAAATATGTATATACAGGTATATATGATAAAGATAATAATGTTATACATGAACCTTCATACATCAAATTAGAAGATATTAATAATGAATTAAAAGAATTAGATAACTACACAATTATAAGTAATGATAAGATTACTGGATTTGATAATATCGAAAAATATGATCCTAACATTTTAAAAATTGTTGAGACATATAAAGATAGAAAAAATATTAATCCACATGCTATTAATCCAGAGTATTTAAAATTAACTGAAGCAGAAGAAAGTAAATTATAATATGTTTATTGAAATTACTAAAAATAACATAAATGAATTAAATAATTCATTCATAAACAAAGAAGAAGTACTTAATGATTTAGAGAATAATCCTTTTGGAAAATATCTTATCTATAAAGAAAAAGATGAAGTTATAGCTTACATATATTATAGTGATATATATGAAAGAGCAGAAATTAATCAAATTGAAGTTAATTTTATCCACAGAAATTGTGGAAAAGGATCAAAAATATTAGAAGAATTTATAAAAACTGTGGATAAAGATATAACATTAGAAGTAAATAAAGAAAATATTCCAGCTATAAAACTATATAAAAAATATGGATTTATAGAAAAGGCAATAAGAAAAGGGTACTATAATGGTACAGATGGAATATTAATGGAAAGAAAAAAGACTCTTTAACTGGAAAAAAAGA
Source organism: uncultured Bacillota bacterium (assembly GCA_946617625.1). Classification (GTDB taxonomy): domain Bacteria; phylum Bacillota_I; class Bacilli_A; order RF39; family UBA660; genus RUG14891. The sequence continues at coordinate 14,364 of CAMOKF010000022.1, read as the reverse complement.
GTCTTTTATGCTAAAATAAGTTCGAATTGAAAAGAGGTATATTATGAAAGATGTATATATTCTAGGAATTGAAAGTAGCTGTGATGAGACAAGTGTATCTATAGTAAAAAATGGAACAGAAGAAATAGCAACTGTTATAGCAAGTCAAATAGATATTCATAAAGACTTTGGGGGAGTTGTACCTGAAATTGCAAGTAGACAACACGTAAAGAATGTTACCATGGTATTAGAAGAATGTATGGAAAAAGCAAATATGACAATGGAAGATATAGATGCTATTGCTATTACTTATGGACCTGGATTAATTGGATCATTACTAATAGGATTAGAAACAGCAAAAACACTTTCATTTGTTCATAATAAACCATTAATTCCAGTACATCATATTGCTGGACATATATATGCTAATAGTTTAGTAAAAGAAATGAAATTTCCTTTACTAGCTGTAGTAGTAAGTGGTGGACATACTGAATTAATAGAAATGAAAAAACATTATGATTTTAATAAATTAGGTGGTACTCTAGATGATGCTATAGGAGAATGCTATGATAAAGTAGCAAGAGTAATAGGATTAGAGTATCCTGGAGGACCTAAAATTGATAAATTAGCTAAAGAAGGAAAAGATACATATAAATTACCAGTACCTCTACAAGATGACAGTTATAATTTTTCCTTTAGTGGTTTAAAAAGTGCAGTTATTAATCTAGCTCATAATGAAGAACAAAGAGGTAATAAAATTAGAAAAGCTGATCTAGCAACATCATTCCAAAAAGTAGCTGTTGAATCAATTATAATAAAAGTTAGAAAAGCTATAATAGATAAGAATATAAAAAATATGATATTAGCTGGTGGAGTAGCTGCTAATAAAGGATTAAGAGAAGCAATGACTAATTTAGCAAAAGAATTGAATGTTGATTTAACTATTCCTGATATGAAGTATTGTACAGATAATGCAACTATGATAGCTGCGGCTGGATATTATGCATATCTAGATGGAAGAAGAGCAGATATGAATTTAAATTCTGTATCTCAATGTGAATTAAAATAAAAAAAAGACATCACCTTAGTGTGATGTCTTTCTTTTACCCACAGCAATTGTGAATAAAATCGCCTCTGAGTCATATAATGAATCTCATTACCTGTATTATACCACATTATTTGAAAAAAGTAAAATCTTGTTATAGATTGATAAAAAAAGCTTTTCCTAAAAGTAAAATATGATATAATGTAATATAGAATAGGGAGGCTAGATGATGGTAAATAGAATAGTATTAAATGAGACATCATATTTTGGTCGTGGAGCTAGAAAAAAATTAGTAGATGAAATTAAATCAAGAGGATTTCACAAGATATTACTTGTAACAGATAAAGCTCTATATGATTCAAGATTAGTAGACAAGGTAACAAAAGTATTGGAACATAATACAATTGGTTACTATTTATTTGATGGAATTAAACCAAATCCAACAGTAAAAAATGTTCAAGATGGATTACTTATGGCAAACATAAATAATGTAGACTGTATTATAGCAGTTGGAGGAGGTAGTGTTATAGATACAGCTAAAGCAATATCTATAATAATGACTAATCCAGAATTTAATGATGTTGTAAGTTTAGAAGGAGTAGCAAATACAAAAAATAAAGGACTTCCTTTAATAGCACTTCCTACTACATCAGGTACTGCTGCAGAAGTTACTATAAATTATGTAATTACTGATGAGACAAGAACAAAGAAAATGGTTTGTGTAGATACACATGATGTTCCTATAGTAGCAATTATAGATCCAGATCTAATGGATGGTATGCCTCAAGGATTAGCAGCAGCAACAGGAATGGATGCACTAACACATGCAATGGAAGGATACATAACAAAAGCAGCATGGTTAGTAACTGATATGTTTCATATAAATGCCATGGCTTTAATATATAAAAATTTAGAAAAAGCTGCAAATAATAAAGATCAAGCAGCTATAGAAAAGATGGCATATGCACAATATATAGCAGGAATGGGATTTTCAAATGTAGGACTAGGAATTGTTCATTCTATGGCTCATTCATTAGGAGCATATTTTGATACACCACATGGAGTAGCAAATGCAATTCTTTTACCACATGTAATGAGATATAATGGAAAAGTATGTCCTAACTTATTCAGAAACATGGGATATGCATTTGGATTAGATATGAGTAATACTTCTGATGAAGAAGCTGTTGAAAAAGTAGTTTCAGCTATTACAGAATTATCTAAGAAATTAAACATTCCACAAACACTAAGAGAAGTAAATATACCTGAAGAAATGATACCTACTTTAGCAAAACAAGCAATAAATGATGCATGTACACCTGGGAATCCAAGAGATGTTACAGTAGATGATATTATAAATATATATAAAGAAGCTTATTAAAAGAGAGGGGAAATAAAGATGTTAAGATCAAAAGTTGGAAGCAGTATTAATGCAGATAGCTATATAGCTGGAGAAGAAACTGCTAAGATTGCAACTGAAGGTATAGAGTATGGAAAACTAGGAATGCTTTATACATCAGTAAAAAATGATATTAAAGAATTAGTAAAAGGTGTTAGAAGCGTAACTGATATGCCAGTAATTGGATGTACAAGTAGTGGAGCAATAATGACACCAGAAGGAATTATAACTTCAGAGCAAGGATTTGCCGGAATGTTAACTCTAGATGATCCTGATATGATTGTTGGAGTAGCATGCCATGAAGCTGGAAAAGATGCAAGAGCAATAGGAAGAAAAGTAGCTATTGAAGCTGTAGAAAATGCAAGAACTACAAGAGCTCCAGGATATTTTTACATGGTAGCAAGTCCAAAAGAAGAAGAAGAATATTTAATGGGAATCCAAGATGTAATTGGAAGAGTTCCAATGTTTGGAGGAAGTGCTGCAGATGACACTGTAGAAGGAGAATGGAAAATATTCTGTAATGATAAAGTATTCTCAGATGGAGTAGCAGTAGCATTCTTCTATACAGATAATGAAATTGCAACATCTTATACAGGAGCATACAATGAAACTAAAAATATCGGTATTATAACTGAAGTAAAAGATAATAGAACTTTAGTAAGTATAGATGGAATTTCAGCATTAAAGAAATATGCACAATGGATAAATGAAAAACCAGATAATCTAAAAGGGCAAAATCTTTTAGTAGCTTCTATTACAAAGCCTTTAGGAGTAAAAGATCCATTAGGAAATCTTACAGTAATTCGTCATCCAATGTTTGGTAACGACATGGGAACTAAAACTACTGCAGATGATACAATTACATTAGGAAATAAAGTAGTACCAGGAACTGCTATTATCCAATTAGAAGCAACAGTAGAAGAACTAATTAATTCTACAGGTGCTACATTAAATGATGTTAGAAAGAAATTATATACAGAACCAGCAGCTTACTTCTTAGTTCATTGTGGAGGAAGAAAACTAGGTATTGGAGATAGAATAGAAGAAGTACACAAACAATTAGTAAAAGAAGCAAAAGGAGTACCATTTATAACTATCTTTACATTTGGAGAATATGGTTATGATGAACATTCATCAAATATCTGTGGTGGATTAATGTTATCATTCACAGCATTCGGTAAAAATTAGGAGGTAAAATGAGAAACCTTGTTAATGGAAAAGAAATAGATTCAACTGATGGGCAAGCAATAGAGGTACGTAATCCTGCTAACAATCAATTGATAGCAACAGTACCATCATCAACAGAAGAAGATGTTGACTATTGTGTAAAATGTGCAGTAGAAGCTCAAAAGGGATGGGCAGAAACTCCATTACACGAAAGAGGAAGAATATTAGAAAAATTTATTACACTAGTAGAAAGAGATGCTGAAACATTAGCGGTTACATTATGCCGTGAAACAGGAAAACCAATAAGAGAAGCACGTGCAGAGATAGCTAATACAAGAACATTTGTATCTGCTTATATAGAAAGAGCAAAACATCTTTATGGAATTACAATTCCAGAAGGAAATGAACCGGGACAAGAAGGAACAATACAATATACTATTAGACAACCTATAGGAGTAGTAGCTTGTATTATACCTTTCAATTTTCCATGTGATTTATTTGGACAAAAAGTTCCAAGTGCTCTAATAATGGGAAATGCAGTTATAGTTAAACCATCTACATATAACCCATTAACATTACACAAATATTGTTTATTATTAAAAGAAGCAGGAATACCTGATGGAGTAATAAATTGTTTATCTGGAGAAGGACCTATAGTAGGACAAGCTCTAGCTAGACATAAAGGAGTTCATCTAGTAAGTGTTACAGGATCAACAGCAGTAGGAATGGAAACAATGGCTACAGCTTCTCAAAACTTAACACATGTTATGTTAGAATTAGGTGGAAATGATGCTTTCATTTTAGACAAAGATGGAGATTTAGATTTAGCAGTAAATGAATTAGTATGGGGAAGATTATATAATACTGGACAAGTATGTTGTGCAAGTAAACGTTTCTTAGTACATAATTCAGTAAAAGAAGAATTTACTAGAAAAGTAATTGCTAGAATCAGTAGAATGAGAGTTGGAGATCCAATGAATGAAAATACTGAAATTGGATGTTTAATAAATGAAAAAGCTTCAGAAAGAGTAGAAGAACAAGTAAGAACTACATTAAAACAAGGAGCAAGAATTGCTTTCGGTGGTAGAAGAAATGGAGCTTATTTTGAACCAACAGTTCTAGTGGATGTAACTAGAGACATGGATGTTATGAAAGACATGGAAATATTTGGACCAGTAATTCCAATCTGTGGATTTGATAATATAGATGAAGCTATAGAAATAGCAAATCAATCAAACTTTGGATTATGTGGAAATATAATTACAAATGATATGAATAATGCCTTTAAAGTAGCAAATAAGCTAGAAGTAGGAGGAGCAATTATTAATGGAGCAAGCTTCTTCCGTTCTGCAGAAATGCCATTTGGAGGATGGAAACATTCTGGAATAGGTAATGAAGGAATATCAACTACATTACAAGAAATGTCTCGAATAAAAACAATCGTATTAAAAAATGTTTTAAAGTAGATTAAAAGTCTACTTTTTTTGTTAAATTGACTATAAGATTAAAGTATAGTATAATACGCAATAGGAGTGATGAGTATGACACTATATTCAAATCAAATTAAAGGATTCACAATATAGTGGCACCACATCTTTATTATTAGATGTAGGTGTCTTGTTTTCATAGTGCCTACATCTGTATTAAACCTATACAGATGTATAGGTTTTTTTATTGAAAGGTGTGAGTTTAATGATAGAAATAGGTTTAAATAAAGTAGAAAAGTCTTTTGGAAATAAAAAAGTATTAAAAAATATAAGTTTTGAAGTAAAAACAAATGAAAAAGTAGCGTTAATAGGACAAAATGGTAGTGGAAAAACTACATTATTAAAACTAATATCTAAGGAAGATAATCCAACAAGTGGAGAAATAACAATTAGAAAAGATGCTTCTATAGCAGTACTAGAACAAAAACCAAAAGTAGAATGGAATAATATAGTAGTCAAAGATATTTTATATTCATCATTTGAAAAGATAAATGAATTAGAAAAAAAGCTAAAGATAGAAGAAGAAAAACTATCTACTGCAACAGATAAAGATTTAGAAAAAGTGATTAAAAGATATACAAACTTACAAGAAGAGTTTATTAGTTTAGGTGGTTATGAAATAAATTCTAAAGTAGAGAAAATTATCGCAGGTTTTAAAGTAGAAAATTTAATAGATAAAAAGTATATATCATTATCTGGAGGAGAAAAAACTATTATTAATTTAATGGTAATACTTTTACAAGAACCAGATATAATGCTTTTAGATGAACCAACTAATCATTTAGATATTGATACGTTAGAATGGTTAGAAAACTTTCTAAAAAATTGCAAAAAGACTATATTAATAGTTTCTCATGATAGATATTTTTTAGATAAAGTAGTAACTAAAACAATATTAATTGATAATGGAGAATCAGAAATATTTAATGGTAATTATTCTTATTATTTAGAAGAAAATGAAAACAGAATAATGAAAGAATTTAATGATTATAAGAATCAACAAAAACAAATAGATGCTATGAAGAATTCAATAAAAAGATTAAGAGAATATGGTAAACTAGCTTATCCATGTGGAGAAAAATTCTTTAGAAGAGCAGCTTCAATAGAAAAAAGATTAGAAAAAATTGAAGTATTGGATAAACCTAATGAAAAGAAAACAATTCCATTAAATTTTGAGTTTGATAAGAGAAGTGGAAATGATGTAATTGAATTAAATAGATTTAATTACTCTATAGGAGATAAAGAATTATTTAAGAATACTAATCTATTTATTAAATATCAAGAAAGAGTCTGTTTAATGGGAAAAAATGGTAGTGGAAAATCTACTTTAATAAAAGAGATAATGAAAGGTAATCCAAATATAAAGATAGGTTCAAATATAGAAATTGGTTATATTCCACAAGAAATAGTATTTGAAGATGAAAATATAACAGTATTAGATGAAGCACATAAATATTTTAATGGTCCAGAAGATAATTTAAGAAGTGCCTTATATAAATTCTTATTTTATGGAGAAGGAGTTTTTGTAAGATTAAATAAATTATCTGGAGGAGAAAGAATAAGATTAAAGATGTTTTGTTTAATGCAAAAGAAGAATAATTTATTAATACTTGATGAACCTACTAATCATATAGATATTAATACAAAAGAAATATTAGAAGAAGCTCTAAATAATTATAATGGAACTATATTACTTATATCTCATGATAGATATTTTATTAACAAAGTAGCTACTAGAATTATATATTTAGATAATAAAAAATTAACAAGTTATGTTGGTAATTATGATGATTATAAAAAAACATTAATTAGACAAAATAAAATATCCACAAATTAGTGGATATTTTTTTTACTTAAATATTCTACTAAAGAATATAACAGGTAAGACATTATACATAAGATAACTATACTAGTAATTACTAAATTTATATGAAATACTGAAGAACCATAAGTAATAAGATATCCTAATCCTTTTTTAGATACAAGTAGTTCTCCCATAATAACACCTATAAAATTCATAGAAAGATTTATTTTTAAAGTACTTATAATGTTTTTATAATTAGATGGAATAATTACTTTTAGAAAAATATTTTTCTTATTAGAATGAAATGTCTTCATAAGATTAATATATTTTTCATCTGTATTAATAAAACTAGTATATATATTTATAGTAGTTACAAATATACTAATTAATAATCCCATAATTATAATTGATTTAATACCGGCTCCTGCCCATATTATAATAAGTGGTCCTAAAGCAACTTTAGGTAATGAATTAAGTATAGTTAAATAAGGATCAATTATTTTAGAGATTATAGGTATAAAGTACATAATAGTAGCAACTATAAAACTTATTAAAAAAGATATTATAAAACTAATTATTATTTCATACATAGTTACAGTAATATGATTTAATAAAGTACCATCAACAAGTAATTTATAAGTAGTATTAATTATATCAGTTGGACTAGATGTTAGAAATGAGTTAATAATTCTAAATCTTACAAGTAATTCCCAAGTTAATATAAATGAAATTATTATAAGTGATCTAAAAGTAAAAACTAATATCTTTTCATTTTTAATTTTTTTTAAGTATTTTTTTCTTTCAGGAGACATCTAAATCCCTCCATATCTGATCTAATAATTTATTAAAACTAGAATCTAATCTACGAGAATAATAATCTAAATTATTAAATGGTATTTGATAAATGTTTTTAATCTTTGCAGGTCTTTTAGTTAATACTATAATTCTATCAGAAATACTAAGAGCTTCACCTATATCATGTGTTACCATAATAGCTGTTATATTTTCATTTTTAATAATATTAAAGATATCTTCTCCAATAGTTAATCTTGTCTGAGAATCTAACGCAGATAATGGTTCATCTAAAAGTAAAATATCAGGTTTTAAAGCTAGTGTCCTAATTAAAGCAACTCTCTGTCTCATACCTCCAGACAAATTATCTGGATATTTATTCATAAAATCTGCTAACTCATATTTTTTTAATAATTCTTTTACGTAATTAATATTTTCTTTTGTTAATCTATTATTAATTTCTAATCCGAGTAAACAGTTATCTAAAATAGTTCTCCAAGGAAATAAACAATCATTTTGTAACATATATCCAATATTAGTATTATTTTTTATAATAAGATTACCTTTATAATCTTTATCAGTTCCAGCAAGAATAGAAAGTAGAGTGGATTTTCCACATCCAGAAGGACCTATAATAGATATGAATTCTCCCTTAGATAGATTAAAAGATATATCATCAATAGCCAATACTTCATTTTCTAAATCTTGATATTTTTTTGATATATTATCAACAGATAATATTATTTTATCTTTCATAAATTAATTTATTATAATCAACTTTATTATCGATTATTCCATATTCAATCATAATATCTTGAAGATGATTGAATGATTTTTTAGAAAAAGAAGTTGATTCAGGCCATGCGGAAATATTTTTATAGCTTTCAACAGCATTTTCTATTGTTTCAATTTTAGTATCAGAAAACTGTGGTTTTATAATTTTAGCAATTTCTAATGAATCATGACTATTAACAAAATCTAATCCCTTTTGAATTGCTTTTGTAAAAGATTTAATTAATTCTGGATTTGATTTTATAAAACTATTTTTAGCAGAATATGAAGTGTAAGGAACAACACCACCTAACTCACCTAAAGATGCAACTATATATCCATATCCTTGATCAACTACTTCACTAGCAGTTGGTTCAAATAAAGAAACAAAATCTCCATTTCCCCCAATAAAAGAGCCACTCATTGCAGCAAAGGCAACACTAGTATCAATTTCTACTTTATTCAAATCTATATTATTTTTTCTTAAAATGTATTCCAATGTCATTTCAGGCATTCCAGCTGCACGTCCACCAATTATTTTTTTACCTATTAAATCTTCAAGTTTAAAGTTTTTGATTTTTTCTCTTGAAACTATAAAAGAGCCATCTTTTTGAGTTAATTGAGCAAATGTTTTTAAATAATCTTTTTCACCTGCATTATATACGTAGATAGTAGCTTCACTTCCACAAAAACCTATATCAGCATCACCTGATAAAACAGCAGCAGTAACTTTATCAGCACCTGTGAATAAAAATCTCCATATGGTCGACACAATTCGATTAGTAATTGGTTCAAGTAAACTATATAAATTTATATAGTTAGATTAATTGATTTATATAAGGAGGATAAGTATGGAGAATAAATCAAAAAAGTTTTTGAAAATAGTATTTATTTTCATAATAGTTTTTATTTTTGTATTTTGTGAAAGTGTATTAGCAGAAGAAATAGTTTCAAAAGTAGACTTTCATAATTATGTAGCATCAGGTGGAGATTATGTAACTATCATGGATACTAAAAGAAAAATGGAAGTAGACTATATGAAAGTAGATATTGATACTAAAGATGGAGATAAATATGATGTAAGATTTAAATATTCAAAAGATTGGTTAACAACAAAGAAAACTTTAGCAGTAAAAAAGGGATTACTTGCTAAAGGTAAAAAATCAACAATTTATTTTATTCCTAAAAAAGGAAAATGCCCAGGAAAAAAATCACAATGTGTAAGAGTACCAGTAGTAGATGGAATATCTACTGAAACTAAGTTAATTGATTCAGATGAAGTGTTATATGGTATTGAAATTTATAATGGTTCAGCATTCGGATGGATGTTAGAAGTAACTGGAACATATTGTTTTGTAAGATATGATGATGAAGTCGACCAATAGTCTACAAAATTCTACTAAGAGGGTATGTAGAAGTAAACTAATAGATGATAAATTTTAGATGATTGATATATATCAATCATCTATTTTTACATTGAAGGGAGGTAGTTATATCCTTCAAAAGTTTTCTTTTAACAGACTTTTAATACTTAAAAAACTATGATAACATTGGAATTGAAAAAATGCATGAAGGGAGTATTATCATGGATTTAGAGAAAATGGGAAAATTCATAGCCGAAATGCGAAAGAAACATTCACTAACTCAAAGTCAGTTAGGTGAAATGTTAGGAATAAGTGGTAAAGCCATATCAAAATGGGAGAGAGGAATAAGTGCACCTGATATTTCTTTATTAAATGATCTTAGTAAAATTCTAGAAGTAAGTGTATCTGAAATCTTAAATGGAGAAAAAGATGCATCTGAAGATAAAAATAATAATATAAATATTAAAGTAATAGATACTTATAATAAGATTTTTAAAAAGAAATATACCAAAGTAATTTTTATATTAATATCATTATTATTATCATCAATTATTTTATTTTCAGTAGCTTATTTAATCACCAATTATAATAAATGTTTCGTATATAAACTTTCAAGTGGAAGCGAAGAGTTCTACCTAGAAGGACTAATAGCAAGTAATCAAAAAGAGAATAGTTTATTAATAACAGGTATTTCATATTATGGAGAAGATTATAAATCTGAGGATGCAGTAAAGTACAATAAGATAGAAATAAAAACATATATAAATGGTAGAATTATCGGTGAAGATTCAAGAGAATTAAATGCTTCATCAATAGAAAATGCTATAAAAAACAATTATATAATTATTAATGAAAGTCCAATTATTACTAATTATATTTTGAAAAAAAACATAAGAAAAATGACAATTGTTATTTTTCTTACTACAGAAGAGGATGAAACTATTAAAATTGAAATACCTTTAAAAATAGAGAAAAAGTTTTCAAATAATCGATTAGTCTATTAAGGAGAGTATAAAAATATATGAAAAAAAGTTTATTATTTATTGCCGCTTTAGCAGCAATATTATGTCCAACATTAGTTCATGCACAAGAAATGCCTACAATTGAAAGTACAGAAGAACCTTTAGCCGAAACAACAAAATATTTTAAAACAGTTACAAATTTAGATGAAGCAAGATTACAAATAAATAGTATGGGAGAAAACCAAAGACAAGCAAGTTATTCAGTAGAGATAAGTGAAGAAGAGTATAATAATGCACCTACAGAACCAGTAAGAGATGGTAGTGCCTCAATAGAGACTACTTATAAGAAATTAACTACAACAATTACACCAAATGGAACGAGATATCAATATAAGACAGTACTATTTTGGAAGATAATTCCATCAGTAAGAAGTCACGATATTATTGGAATCGGTATGCCAAGTAATGTACAAGTTTATGGAGCACCAAGTTTCCAACAATATTATTGCTATTCAGGAGGTAATTGCTATACATCTTCAGCATATGTTCCAAAAACTGGAACTTATGGAGCAGGAGCTACATATCAATTAGCAACTGGAACATTAACAACATTAAAAGCTACTTTCTACTTTAATATAGCAAAGAATACTAGTTCAACATTAACAGGATTAAGTGCAGCTGGTGATTATGCTCATGCAACTACAACTGTTTCATCAGATACAGCTCAAAATTATTCAGTTGTAGGTGGTGGACTATCACTAAACAGCTCAATCAGCGGATATTATGATAGTATTCAAAGTGCAGTAGCAACAATGAGTGTTTATTGGTAATAATAAAAGGCTTATATTTTTATATAAGTCTTTTTTTGTCTAATTTTTATACAAAAGATATTTAAAAAACAACTTTAATATGTTATATTATTATATATAATAGCTAAGTGTGGTTTAAAGAGAGTTGATATTATGAAAAATGAAGACAATAAAATAATAAAAGATGATAATAAAGAAGAAAATAAAAAGTATATTTTAATAATATTTTTACTTCTTATCGCAATCAGTATAGGATATGCAACATTATCTTCAACTCTTAAAATCAAAGGAAACGGTGGCATTGATAAAATAAGATGGGACGTACACTTTGAAAATGTTGTAGAAGATAGTTACAAAGCAACTATTATTAAACCAGCAACTATATTAGGAAATACTACTAATATAGAGTATGATGTTAACTTATCTGTACCTGGAAGCTATTATACATTTGAAACGAGTATAAAAAACGGTGGTACAATTGATGCTAAATTAGCTACAAATCCTACACTTACCGGTATATCACCTGAACAAGATGTGTATACTAATTATACGGTTACATATTCAGATGGAAAGCCAATTAGAGTAGGAGATGTAATTAAATCTGGAGAATCTAGAAAGATTAAAGTATTAGTTGAAATAGAAAGAGATTTAAATGTCAATCAATTACCAACAACACAACAAGTACTAAGCTTAGGTGTTGATTTAGATTATATTCAAGCAGATTAAAAAAATAATATAAACGGGGTAGAAGTATGTCAGATAGAAAATATAACAATATTCTAGTACTTGCAGTTTTAGGTTTCTATGTAGCCTTTTATAGATTCTTCTTATCATATAGTAAAGAAAATATAGCAAGTATGATGAATATATCAGCAATTATAGTATTAACATTTATAGCAATATTACTATATGGATTTAGAAGAGATAATTTAAATAGACTTAAAAAGAAAATTCTTTTAATGACTGTGTCAGAAGTAATTACCTTTTTAGTAATTTCTTATGCTTTAGGAATGGTTACAGGATATGGAAGAAATACAATAGAATTATCTATAAATTCAATATTAGGAACTATAGTAGCTCCAATTATTTATATAATAGCAATAGAAATATTTAGATATTGTATATTAAATGCTAATAAAGATAAAAAAATAGTAATATATATTACAACAATATTAATAACAATATTAGAAATTACTATGGGACTACAAAATGTATTAATGTATAATTTTGAAACAATATTTAAAGCAACTTCTGCCATAGTTATTCCAATAATTATAAAAAATATTGCAGTAAGTTATGTAACAATGAATGGTGGATTAAAACCAGTATTATTATATAGATTAATAATGGATATGTATTTGATAGTAGCTCCAATTAAACCGGAGTTAGGTGAATATTTAACATCTGTAATTGGAATACTTCTTCCAACATTCATATATATGTATGCAACTAGATATGTTGATGATGATATAGAAGTGTTAGAAGCTGAAGAAGATGAAGAAAAAAAAGTCAGTAAGCTTGATAAATTATCAAGATTATTAGATATACCTGCAACAATATTTATAGTTATATTAGTAATGTTAATATCTGGAAAATTTACATATGCCATAATTGGTGTAGGATCTGGATCAATGACTCCACAAATATGCAAAGGTGATGGAGTAATATACAAACAAGTTAAATCAGAAGATGATATCAAAGTAGGAGATGTAATAGTCTTCAAGAGTGGAACAAAGATGATTATCCATAGATTAGTTGATACAAGAGTTGAAGGAAGTACTACTTATTACATAACAAAAGGTGATGCTAATAATGGAAATGATAACATCAATCTAACTATAGACAATATTAAAGGTAGAGTAGTATTTAAAATTAAGTATATTGCCATACCTAACTTATGGTTAAAGGATATAATAGAGAAGGAGTAGTGGTTATGAAAAAAGAATTAAAAATAGGGGCCCTAATAGTTGCAGTAATTGGTTTAATAATTATATCTGCATTACTATATAAAAATGGATATGTTAATTATTTAATTGTAACAGGTACATTATTAGTAGTAACTGCTATTGCACTATTCAATTTAGTTGTAACTAATAGATCTGAAGAAAGTATTTATAATAGTAAGTTAAGACAAATATTAAAAACTTATGATTCTATATTAGTTAAAAGTAAAAATTTACCAAAGTTAGATGAAAAAAATATAATTAGAGTTGATTCTATAGAAGACTTAGTAGATGCTCAAGTAGAAATCAGAAAACCAATTTATTATCAAGAACAAACTGAATCATGTGCATTCATATTATTAGATAATAAAGAAGCATGTATTTATATCTTAAAATTAAATAACGATGTATTATCTCCTATAGAAATAGTATTAAATGAATTAGATATTAAACATAAACAAGCTCAAAATAAAGATGAAATAGTAGCTGATGAATTATTAAAAGATATTGATAAAACTACTATTGTTAGAGTTAATAAAGGCAAATATGTAAAAGTTTCTCCAATTAGAAAAAATAAAGAAAAGAAAGAGGAACAAAAAGAAGAAACTAAAAAAGAGGAAGCTCCAAAACAAGAAGTAAAAGAAGCACCTAAAAAAGAGGAAACTCCAAAACAAGAAGTAAAGGAAGAATCTAAGAAGGAAGAAGCTCCAAAACAAGAGGTAAAAGAAGCACCTAAGAAGGAAGAAGCTCCTAAACAAGAAGTAAAAGAAACTCCTAAGAAGGAAGGAGCTCCAAAACAAGAAGTTAAAGAAGAACCTAAGAAAGAAGAAACTAAAAAATCC
>CAMOKF010000021.1 GCA_946617625.1 uncultured Bacillota bacterium | reverse complement strand
AAGAAAGTACAATAGAAACACTGCCAACACTTTCAGATGATAAAACTGATATTAGTTTTAATGTAACATTAAATGTCCCAGGAGATAGTTATATCTTAAACACAGATATATATAATGCTGGAACAATAGATGCTGCTATAGGTGAAATAACATTAGAAGGACTTGATGAAACATCAAGTAACCATATAGATACAGCAATAATATATTCATTAGATAATAAACCTTTAGCAGTAGATGATGTTATTAAAGCAGGAGAAACAGATAATATTTTAATTAAAGTAATGTATAAATATAGTTCTGAAAATTCAAATGAAATATTATTAGATCAAGCATTGAACGTAAGCTTAACACTGAATATAGAATATGTAAAACCAACTGAAGAAAGATTACAAAATGGTGAATATAATATTAGACCATTTAATGCATACAATTATATTTTTAATAAATCAGTATTAGATAATGGAAAAAGTAGATATGTTACTTCTAGTGATGGTATAGATTTCTCATTACCTTCAAGTAATACTAATGGAAAAGGTATTTATACAGTATCATCAACAATAAATGATACATTTCCAATAAATTATTATAGAGGAAATGTAGTGAACAATAACGTTATTATAAATAATTATTGTTGGAAAATTGTAAGAACAACAGAAACTGGAGGAATTAAATTGATTTTCTCTGGTTATCCTAATTCGAATGGAACGTGTGGAGATCCAGCAACTATAACAAGTGATTTTAATACATCTTATAATTACGATTCGAATGATAATGCCTACATAGGATACTGGTATGGAGAAGTTGAAAGTAGTTCATATAATAGTACGCATAGTAACACAAATAAATCTGTTATAGCTGATAAATTACAAAAATTTTTTAATAAGGGTAATGATAAATTGAATATTTATTGTGATAATCCTGATATAGATTTAAATCAAGATTATGTATCTGAATTTAATAAGGAACAATTGGAAGAATCTAATTATTGTAATGATAGATCTATTGCAAGTGATATTACATCAATCGATGAATTTACATTTAATAATCTTGGATATGGAAATAATAATACTGTCTACTCTGGATATAAGAGATTAACTCAAACGTTTAATCCAACATTTAATTGTGATAACACAAATGATATATTTACAGATTATGTCGGATTATTAACACTAGATGAAGCAATGTATGCTGGACTAGTAAAGAGCGAAAGAACAGCGAACTATTTAAATCTTGGTTCTAGTAGTGGCTTTTTCTTGATGACACCAGTATATTATGCTGATGGCAACGCATATATGAGTTATGTAGATGATGGGGCTATTTATTATGAAGAAGTAAATAATGATTCTGAAATGAGACCAGTAATAACATTAAATAATGACGTAAAATTTTATTCGGGTGATGGAACACCAAATAATCCATTTACGGTATATAATTCTGCAATATATGAAATTCATCATCCGCTAGTATAAATATATAATATAAAGGAGACATGCAAATGCTAAAAAAGATAAATAAAAAATACATATATATAATTTCAGTATTGTTTTTAACAATATCTTTTATAGTTGGTTTTAGCTGGGTAAATAGTTCATTTACATTAGCTTCTGGAAATATAACATTACAAACAACTTCTTGCTCTAATTCAAACTTATATGAAAGAATTCAATGTATGTCTTCTATTGATAGTGTACCAAGTAGATATGTAAATAATGCAATATATTTTAATAGACCAACATCATCAAAAAGTGAAATAGATGATCCAAATAGTTATGGATATAAAAATGGTTTAGGAATATATCAATTAACAAGAACAATGGGAGATCCATTTTCAGTTTATTACTATAGGGGAGATGTAGATAATAATAATGTAAAATTTGGAGGATTCTGTTGGAAAATAGTAAGAACTACATCTACTGGTGGAACTAAGTTAGTATATAATGGAGAACCAAAGGCAACAGGTGAATGTAGCAATGATACATCAGACTCTCATATAATAGGTACATCAACTTTTGGATACGGAAATACTGATTATATGAAAGATAATTCTACAACAACAAATACTCAATTAAACTATAATTCTTATGAGATGCAATATGCTATAAGTGTTACAGCAAGTCCTTTTTTAGCATCTACTTCTTATACATACAATCCAGACACACATATGTATGTGTTGGATAACCCACAACAATATACATGGGCAAATGATTATAAATCATTAAAAAATTATTACACATGCTCATTTACAAGTGGTGCAACTTCATGTAATAGAATTTATTATATCGTAAGAACGGCTTCATCTTTTGCAAGTGCAATTAATATAACAAATGGGGATGATCTTACAACAGGAGACAAAGAAATTGCTTTTGGATATGACTATGTAGATAATGGAGATGGAACATATACATTAACAAATGTTAGTCACATAAAAAAATCTCAATGGTTCACTTATTATAATTATAGCTTAAATTATGCATGTCCTGACAATAGTGAAACATGCTCTGATATTCAATCTATATATAAAAGAGATAATATGAGTTATTATTACTATAGTGTAAACAATCCAATTACTTTTGGAAAATCAGTAAGCTATAATGGTACTGAATATGTACTAAATGATACAGTCAGTGTATGGGACTTTAGCTGGCAAAGTAATCATGAAAATGATATTTATAATTTATATAACTATAACTATACATTCTATGGATTAAGTGATCATTCAAGTGTTTATTATATTAAAACAAGAAATTATAGACCCTCAGGAGCTTCAGTAAAGCCTAATTTTACTGCATATACATTATCTAATGGAGACTTGACTATATCAAGAACTACTAATTCAGATATAAAAACAATGATAGATGATTGGTATAGCAATAATCTTTCAACAGTTTCAAATAAGATAGAAGATACACCATATTGTAGTGATACAAGAAGTTATAAGCAAATAGAAAGCAATCAAGCGTACATCTATAGTAATGCTGAGTATAGAACGAAAAATAATCAAATTGATTTATCATGTAATGAATATGATAGTTATACTGTAGATAATAGTATTGGAAATGGATTATTAACATATCCAATAGGACTATTGACACTAGATGAAATAATTATGGCTGGGATGACAAGATATGAATATGATGATAATACAACATATTTAAGTATGGGTGCTAATTATTATTTAATGACACCATATATAATAAATAATAGCATGTTCTATGCAGAGAATAAGGAAGCGTCATATTCAACTGGAAATATTGGAGTAAGACCAGCAATATCTTTAAAAAATAATGTTCTAATAACATCAGGTACAGGAACATTATCAGATCCATATATAGTATCTTAAGAAAGGAGATAATATATGAAAACTAAATACATAAAAAGAAAATATCCAAAGTTTTATATTTTAGCAGCTTTTACGCTACTATGTTTTTTGGCTGTTGGTTATTCATATATTAACTCAGACCTAGGAATAGAAGCTAGTGCATTAGCAGCATCAAATAGGTGGAATATAGCTATAAGTAATATGCAAGTTAACTCTTCATCTACTTATGGAAGTCAAACTAACAATTCAACTGGATCACAACTTACTTTTGATTTATCATTAACAACCGGAGGACAGAGCTATATAATTGATTTTGATGTAACAAATAATGGTACATTAAATGCTTATTTAAAAGAAATATCATATGAATCAATAGGTTCTATAGGAATCGGTAACTATTTAGAATATAAATATACATATAGTGATGGAACAGAAGTAAAACTTAATGATGTTTTAGCTCCAAATCAAACAGTTCATATGAAACTATATATAAATTATAATAGAAAACTTACATATGATTATAATGAAGGTACAAATAGTAAGACAATAGCATATGGAATTAATATAAATTATTATTTTAAAGGAAATCAAAAGCAAAAAATAGCTATTTATAATAATGATAATAAACTAGTCTCTACAGAATATTTACCAATAAATGGAGATTATATAGAAATTGATAGTAATGAATCATATAAGTTGGTTGCATGTTATGGAGCATCAGCATATGAAGAAAATAACAAAATAAGAATATCTTATACCCCTGGAGAAACAGATGCACCATTTTGTAGAATACTTAATGATATACAAGTATTAAATTATTTAGATGCAAAAGAATATCCAAATCTTAATATATATTTATTAAAGGATTATCAGTATCAAAATCAAAGCTTTTTTTCCTACGGAGGTATAACAAAACTTTACTTAAATGGAAAAAATTTAAATTTAATTGGTAAAACAAGTGGAAATGAATATGATACTTCTATGAGCTTTTACTCACTTAAAATTATAAATAATACTGGTAATAGTGTTGTTAATATCTATGATAAAGTTTTCAATAGTAATTATTTATATTTTGATGGAGGAACATACAATATAATAATGTCTATTGAAGATAGAGCTATTGTATCGTATATTCTATTGTTAGATAATGCTACAATAAATATTTCAAATACTAACTATTCTGAGATTTTGGAGTCACATCTTGGAACAATAGTCATGAATTCTACTATAAATGCATTTTATACACCATTATCTATTTCCCAATATACATCATATGACAATTACATTGCTGTTTTAAATTCTAATGTAACAACAAGTAATTCTAATAGTATAGGTGTATCTCACAATATATATGAACCAGATGATATGTATAATGTATATATTTGCAATAGTACGATAGATTCTGCAACTTATGATATTGACAATACATATGGATCAGTAATATATTCAAGTGATTCTCACTTTAATAGTACTGCTCCAACATTAAAAACACCAAATAATAATACATATGTAATAGAGGATTACTATGCATGTAATGTAATTAATCAAAGGTTAAAAGAAGCAAATAGTCTAATGAATATGCCAAGTCCAGAATATTAAATACTAAACAGATAGGTAACTAACTATCTGTTTTTTTATGGTATTATATTATTGAGGTGTATTATGGTACTTGAAGATTTAAATAATAAATATGATAAACTACAGAAAAAATATGGAGATAAGTCACTTCATTCTATATATAATGGAGGATGTACTAATAATCCAAATATTTGCTTTGTATTCATGAACCCTACTGGTAGAAATATAGCATCATCTCCAGATTGGGATGGACCTCATTCTCCATGGTTAGGTACTAAAAATATATGGAATTTATTTTATCAAACAAATATATTTAATGAAGAATTATATAATTTAATAAAATCTAAAAAGAGTAGTGAATGGGATAAAGATTTTTGCAATGAAGTTTATAATGAAGTTTCAAATAATAAATTCTTTATAACTAATCTAGCTAAATGTACTCAAGTAGATGCTAGACCTTTAAACGATAGTGTATTTAAAGAATATTTAAAATTATTAGAAAAAGAAATAGATATTATTAGACCTAAAGTAATAATACTCTTTGGTAATCAAGTAAGTTCAATCTTCTTAAATGAAAAGATATCGGTATCCACATGTAGAAAGAAATTATTTAATAAAAAGATAGGTAATAATACTTATAAATGTTATTCAGTATATTACCCTGTAGGTAATGGTATATTCAATATAGATAAATCAATAGAAGATATTAAATGGATTATTAATAAAGAGGTGAAGTAAATGATAGAAGTAGGTAAATTAGCTGGTTTCTGTGGAGGAGTAACTAACTCAGTAGAGAAGACTAAAAAAGCTCTTAAAGAGTATAAAAATATCTATTGCTTAGGAGAATTAGTTCATAATAAAGAAGTTATTAAAGAACTAGAAGATATGGGTTTAACTATTATAGAATCATTAGATAATATAAAAGATAATTCTAATGTAATTATAAGAGCTCATGGAGTATCTAAAGATATTTATGAAGAATCTAAAAAGAAAAATATAAATCTAATAGATTTAACATGTCCAAAAGTATTAAAAATACATGATAGTGTAAGTGAATATAAAGATAAAGATTATTTTATAATCTTAATAGGTAGTAAGAAACATCCAGAAGTAATAGGTACTATTAGTTTCTGCGGTAATAAATCAACTATCATAGAAGATATAACGGATATAGATAATACAATAGAAATAATTAATGAAAATAATTATAAAGACATAGTTATATTTGCTCAAACTACTTTTAAAGAATCTTTATTTAATGAAATAACTAATATATTAAAAGATAAATTAAAGAATAAAAATATAGTTATAAAGAATACTATTTGTAGTGCTACTCATCTAAGACAAGAAGAATGTAAGAAAATGTCTAAAGAAAAAGATTGTATGATAATAATAGGTGGAAAGAATTCATCTAATACTAAAAAGTTATATGAAATAAGTTTAGAAAACTGTAAGAATACATACTTAATTGAAACAGTAAAAGACTTAAATATAAAAGAAATAAATAAATATAATAATATTGGTATTATGGCAGGAGCATCAACTCCAAAATCTAGTATTGATGAAGTTATTATTAATTTACAAAACTACAAATAATGATATAATTAATATAGAATAAGAGGTGTAGTAAATGAATAAATATAAAACAATGTTCATAATATCTGGAGTATTAGATTTATTATACTCATTAGTATTTTTATCAGTACCAGTAATAGCTTTAATATTCTTTGGATTAGCTATGGTATTTTTTATTGCCAGTTCAAAAAATGTAGAAGATTTATATCAAAGTAGAAATAGCTATTTAATATATGGAATTATTCATCTTATTTTTAATCAATTAGCTGGTATTTTATCTATAGTAGCAGTTAGTATGATTGAAAATGAGTTTAATAGAAAATATCCTATAAATACTAATGGACCTAATCAATATAATGGACCATATAATAATTACAATAATCAATATAATTATAATAATCAAACTTATTATCAACCACCTAAACCTAAAAAGCCTAAGGAAAATATAGATCCACAAGCAAAGAAAATAGATATTTTACTTAAATTAGGTGTAGGAATGGTATTTGTATCAGGAATACTATTTGCAACTACCTCATGGTCTATAATAACTAATCTTATAAAATTAATAGTATTAACATTACTAGGATTTATGTTCCTAGGATTATCTATCTTCTCAGAAAAGAAATTAAAAATAAAAAATACAACAATAATGTATTGGTTCTTAAGTATGTCCTTCTTCTTTTCTATAGTTTTAGGTATAGGATACTTTGGAATGTTAGGAGAAGCTTTATCATATAAAGGAGAACTAAAAGATATAATGTATTCTATTACATTCCTTTACTTCTCTTTATTATCAGCATTTACATATTATAGATTTAATAATAACAAGATGCTATATGTAACATATATTGGTATAACTTTAGGAATTAAATTCCTAATTACAGGGGTACTACCAGATATATTCTCAATCTTAATAATTAGTTTAATAGTATTATTTATTAATCTATTTGTAGAAAAAGAAAACAGTTTATTTAAATATTCAAGTGTACTTAGTATAGTTTTATTATATGGAGTATTCTATAATCTACATTGTGATTATTTATCAGTATTTATAATTACTAGTGTATTAAATATTATTAACTTAACATATTTGTCTACTAAAGTTGATCAAATAGATAATAATATAATGTATTTAATAGTAACAATAGTACACTTATTCTTAATAGGTATTGCTAGTGATTCTAGTACTGCATATGTATTAATAATGGGTATTATAACTACATTAGTATTATTAATTAGATTCAATTTTATTTACAAGTTTAAAGAATCTAAAATACTTAGTCAAATATTATTATTTATAGTTACAATATTCTTAATGATAATAACTGCATTTGATAATGCATTACCAGTATTATTAATAAGTTCTATTTATGTAATATATCATTTCATTGTAATGATTGATAAAAAAGATACATTAGAAATGTATTTACAACCTCTAGCATTAATGCTTTTAAATATAAGTGTAATATACATATTTAATGATAATAATATTGAATTAAAAGGATCTCTATGTTTCTTAATATTAGGATATATTTATACAATATTATCTATAGTGTTACCTAAGAAATATAATAGTATTTATAAGGTATCTACTATAGCTTCTCTTATTACTGCAAGTACATTAAATACATTAGATGGAAGTATCTTAATACAAGCATTTACAATAATTCCAATTACATATTACCTTATAATGAATAGTGTAAGTGGAGAAAACAATAAAACAGTAAAGAATATTTCTTTTATAGGATTATTACTAGATATATATTTAATAATAGTATGTTATAGTCTATTTAATACTAGATTATTAAATCTACTAAGTGTTTTAATAGTATATATTATTCTATTAATAGTTAATAATAAAGATGAAGATTTAACATGTATTAATAATTTCTTAACAGTATTACCTTTATTAGATAGCATTATTACTTTTGATGAAAATTTACTAGATTTTAGATATTTAAAACTAGTATTAATAAATCTATTAGAATTCTATACACTATATATTTTAATTAAATATGCTTGCAAAGATGAATCAAGTAAAGAAACTACAGGAGTTATAGGATCAATATTTATAATATTACAAGTATTCTTTACACAAGATTTAATAGTTGGAGTATATGTAGGAATAGTTGGATTAATAATTACATTTATTGGATATTTTAATAAGAAGTTTGATGCTTTATTTAAAGTAGGTATAGGAATTACAGCTATAAATATAATCTATCAATTAAGAGAACTATGGGGACTATTACCATTCTGGTTATACCTATTAGTTGGTGGATTAGCAATAATAGGATTTGTAACTTATATTGAATTAAAGAATGAAAAGAAGAATGAAAAAAACAAAAAGGAATCTAAATAGATTCCTTTTTTAATATAATAGTCTAACTCTTTTACCATCAACTTTGATAAATCCTTCAGTTTTAAGATATTTTAGTTCTCTAGTCATAGCACTTCTATCTACACTTAAATAATTAGCAAGTTCAATAAAAGAAAAAGGTATAGTAAATATCTTTGAACCTTTCTTCTTGGAAAGTATTCTAAAATATTCAAGTAATTTATCACGTATAGTTCTCTTAGTAAGTATTTCTATTCTTTCATTTTTATTATTTAATTGAGTTGCCATCAGTTTAATTAAGTTTTTAACAAATGCTATATAGAAATCAGTTTTAATTACATCAGGAGATGTGATATTATCATAATCAATATATATTATTTTAGTTTTTTCTTTTGTTATAACTTCACATTCATCACTATTAATAGAAGAAATTAAATTTCCAAATATTTGATTTTTCTCGATATCTTCAATAATAATACTGTTTCCATTATAGTCATTAAAAACAATCTGTAAACTTCCTTCGTCAACTATTCCGATAAAATTATCACGGTTTACATTTGACAAGATATTTACACCCTTACGGTATGGTATGGACTGAGACTTAAGCATTTTCAATAGTTTCTCACGATTTTTTGATGAGATATTTTCAAATAAATTTTCCATAAAAATACCACCTCTAAAAATAGTTTAACAAAAAATGTAAAATGTTGCAAATGCAACATTATTTTTTAAAAAAAATTTATATAATGGATTTGTATTTAGAAAAAAGAGGTGTAGTTTATGAAAGTAATAAAAAGAGACGGACATATCGTAGATTATAGTCCAGATAAAATAGAAGCTGCAATTGAAAAGGCTAATGTTGAAGTAGAAGAAGAAGATCGTGCTTCCTCAATTCAAATTAAAAATATTATAAAATATATTGAAAGACTTGGTAAGAAGAGAATTCTTGTAGAAGACATTCAAGATATTATTGAAATGAAACTTATGGCTATAGGTAAATATAATCTAGCTAAGCATTATATTACATATAGATATACAAGAGAGTTAGTAAGACGTAGTAATACTACTGACCAATCAATTAAAGAATTAATTGATGGAGAAAATGAATATTGGAATACAGAAAATTCTAATAAGAATGCTAGAGTAGTTACTACTCAAAGAGATTACTTAGCAGGTATTACTAGTACTGATATTACAAGAAGATTCTTATTACCAGAAGATATAGTAAAAGCTCATGATGATGGTATTATTCATTTCCATGATGCTGATTATTTTGCACAAAATGCCTTACATAACTGTGATTTAATTAACTTAGATGATATGTTACAAAATGGTACAAACATTAATGGTGTAATGATTGAAAAACCACATAGATTCTTAACAGCTATGACAATTGCAACTCAATTAATTACAGCTGTTTCATCAAGTCAATATGGTGGAGCAACAATAACATTAACACACTTAGCACCATTCGTAAGAAGTAGTAAAGAGTTTTATGAAAAGAGATATAAAAAACGTAAATTAACTAAAGAACAAATTGAAAAATTTGTTGCAGAAGATTTAAAGAAAGAAATTACTGATGGAGTTCAAACATTCCAATATCAAATTAATTCTATGACAACTACAAATGGACAAGCTCCATTCCTAAGTGTTGCTATGTATTTAAATGAAACAGATGAATACAAAGAAGAATTAGCAATGATAATTGAGGAAGTATTAAAACAAAGAATTCAAGGAATGAAGAATGAAAATGGAGTTTATATTACTCCTGCATTCCCTAAATTATTATATGTTTTAGAGGAAGATAATATTAATCCAAAAGGAAAATATTATTATTTAACAAAATTAGCTGCAGAATGTACAGCAAAACGTATGGTTCCTGATTATATTTCAGAAAAAGTAATGTTAGAACTTAAGAAAAATGAATATGGAGTAGGAGAATGTTATCCATGTATGGGATGTCGTTCATTCTTAACACCAGATAGATCAATTTCATTAGGTAATATTGCTAAAGCTAAAAACTATAAAGAGGGCGTAGGTAAATACTATGGTAGATTTAATCAAGGTGTTGTTACAATAAACCTAGTAGATGTAGCATTATCTTCATCAAAAGATATGGATGATTTCTGGAAAATCTTTGATGAAAGACTTGAACTATGCCATAGAGCATTACAAATAAGACATAAAAGATTAAGTAAAGTAACTAGTGATGTTGCACCAATATTATGGCAACATGGAGCACTAGCAAGACTAGATAAAGGTGAATCTATTCATGAATTATTACATCATGGATACTCAACAATATCTTTAGGATATGCTGGATTATATGAATGTGTAAAATATATGACAGGACATTCTCATACAGATAATGGAAAAGGAAAAGAGTTCGGTCTTCAAGTAATGCAACACTTAAATGATGCATGTAAAAAATGGAAAGAAGAAGAAGATATTGATTACTCTGTATATGGAACACCAATTGAATCAACAACATATAAATTTGCTAAATGCTTAAAAGAAAGATTTGGAGTTATTAAAGGTATAACAGATAGAGATTATATTACAAACTCTTACCATGTACCAGTATTTGAAGAAATAGATGCTTTCACTAAATTAAAATTAGAAAGTGAATTCCAAAGATTATCTCCAGGAGGAGCAATTTCTTATATTGAAACAGCTGACTTAAATAATAACTTAGATTCAGTTATGGAAGTAATCAAATTTATTTATGATAACATAATGTATGCTGAATTAAATACTAAATCAGACTATTGTAAAGAATGTGGATATACAGGTGAAATATTAATAGATGACAATCTAGAATGGTATTGTCCTAACTGTGGTAATAGAGATCACGATAAAATGAATGTAGCTAGAAGAACTTGTGGTTATATCGGAACAAATTTCTGGAATAAAGGTAGAACACAAGAAATTAAAGAAAGAGTTATCCACTTAGATAACAAAGACGCATAAGTTGAGATATAATAAAATAAGAAAAATGGATATTTCTAATGGACCTGGTGTTAGAGTATCCATTTTCTTTCAAGGATGTGAATTTCACTGTAAGAATTGTTTTAATCCAGAAACTTGGAACTTTGATAAAGGAGAAGAATTTACTGATGAAGTAATAGAAAAAGTATTAGACCTTTGTAAAGAAGACCATATAGCTGGATTATCAATATTAGGTGGAGAACCAATGCATCCTAAAAATATTGAAGGAACAACAAAGCTAGCAAAAGCATTCAAAGAAAAATATCCAGATAAAACAATTTGGGCCTGGTCAGGTTTCTTATTTGATGAATATGTAAAAGACAAAGAAGTAGTAAAATACTTAGATGTCCTAGTAGATGGACAATTTGTAGATGAGCTAAGAAATCCAACGTTGAAATGGAAAGGTTCAGCTAATCAAAGAGTTATAGATGTTAAAAAATCATTAAAAAATAAAAAAGTTATATTATGGGAGGATTAATAATGAGACAGAGAGGATTTGAAATAGCAAAAGGATGGGAAGATAAAGAAATAAATCTACCTGTAAGAAAAACAAAAAATTCAGCAGGATATGATATAGAAGCTGCAGAAGATACATTGGTACCTAAATTTACTCCTGGTGTTAAACCTACATTAATTCCTACAGGAGTAAAAGCATATATGCAAGAAGATGAAGTTCTATACCTATATAATAGAAGTTCAAATCCAAAGAAGAAAGGTCTAGTACTTGCTAATTCTGTAGGAGTAATAGATGCTGATTATTATGGTAATCCAGATAATGATGGAAATATAATGTTTGCTTTCTTCAATTTTAAAGATGAAGATATTCTTATAAAAAAAGGAGAAGCAATTGGACAAGGAGTTTTCCAAAAATATTTAATAGTTGATGATGATAAAGCTGAAGGAGAAAGAACTGGAGGTTTTGGTTCAACAGATAATAATAAATAGTATTAGTAATAATACTATTTTTTTGTTATTATATAGTTAATTACTCACAAGGAGGTAACTATGAAAAAAATAGGTTTAGTACTAGAAGGTGGAGGATTAAGAGGACTATATACAGCCGGAGTTCTAGATACTTTTATGGATAATAATATAGATATAGATACAATAATAGGAGTATCCGCAGGAGCTTTATTTGGAGTAAACTATTTTTCTAAACAAAGAGGTAGAGCACTTAGATATAACAAAAAATATAGTAATGATAAAAGATATATGAGTCTAAGATCTTTTATTTTAACAGGTAATTATATAAATAAGAAATTTGCATATTATACAATATCCAATGAATTAGATAAATTTGATAATAAAGCATTCAAAAAAAGTAAAAAGAAAATGTATGCAGTAGCTACCAGATTAAAAGATGGACAAGCTGAGTATTTTGAAATAAAAGATCCTATTAAACAAATGGAAGAGTTAAGAGCAACCTCAGCAATACCTGGATTAACAAAAATAGTAAAAATTAACAAAGAAAAATATTTAGATGGTGGAGTAGCAGATAGTATACCGATAGATAAAATGCAAGAATTAGGTATGGATAAAATAATAGTAGTAGAAACACAACCTAAGAATTATAAAAAGAAACCATTAAAAAAATCCATAATAAGATTTATGAAAATAAAATACATTAAATATCCAAAATTCATTAAAGCTATGATTAATAGACACGAAAGATATAATGAAGTAAAAGAAAAAATAATGGATTTAGAAAATAAAAAAGAAATATTTGTAATAAGACCATCAAAAGATTTAAATATAGATATAAAAAACAAAGATGAAAAGAAATATCAAGAAGTATATGATTTAGGAGTAAAAGATACAAAGAAAATAATAAAAGATTTAAAAGAATACTTAAGGAGTAGGTAATTATGAAAATAGATATTAAAGAGATAACAAATAAAAAAGAATACATAGATGAAGCACATTATATACTATATTTTTATAAGAAGATATTAAAACAGCCAAAAAGAAAGATTTCTACATTAACTAAAAGTCTAAATATAAGAATAATAATACTAGTACTATATCTTGTATTGACATTACCTATAATAATACAATCAAATGGAACACCTGAGGTAACATGTTATATATTAGTTTTAATAGTATTAATACTAGTAATTACTAGAAAAATAAAGTATAATAAACAACTATCTTATATGTCTTCAACAGAAACAAATTCAAAATTAGAAGTTAATAGTAATGAAATAGTACTAGAAAATAATAATTTTAAAAGAACATATAAAGTTGAATGGAATGATGTTAAATATATTTTAATTACAAATAATTGTATTTGTTTTATGGTTAATATTAATAAAAGTATGCAAGGAAATTTAATAATTATTCCAAAAGATTATGAAGAAAAATTAATAAAAATACTAAAGAAGTTGGAGAAAGAAGATTTAATAATTTATAATAAAAAAACTGGAGAATAATATGAACGAAATATATAAATTACTAAAGCAGTATAATAATAAAGAGTTAGACAAAGAGTTCTTTGAGAAAGCATTTACTTATTTTTTAAAAGAAGATGAAAGTTTATTTAGATTCGTTAATAAAATAAAAGTAACAGATGCTGATGAAGAAGATGAAACTTTAGGTAATTATAGAATTGAAGATGAGATGATTACTATATATCTAAACAACATAAAGGATGAACATTTAGATAAAAAGAATATAAATAATAGAAATATTCTTGGATTACAAGTATTAAAACATGAATTATTACACGCAGATACTATAAGAAAAATAAGAGAAGGTAAAAAAGATATAAAAACATATGTAAAGATGATGGGATTATTAGACTATTGCGCTAAAAAAGGCATCTATTACCCATTAGAAACAGATCTCCAATATCTAAATTTTTTAACAAAAGAAAACTATATTTCAGATCCAAATGAAAGAACAACAGATATTGACTCTTGGAAATACATTGTAAATCTATTAAAAAATCAGAAGAATACACAAGAATTATTATATGCTAGAAGTAGATTATATTATTCACTAATTAGAGGATACAAAGATAATGGTATATACATTAATTCTCCAACATATGAATTTTTATTAGAACTAAGACAAATTAGAGAATTCAAATTAGTGAAAAAAAGAGTAGAAGAAAAAGATTATAATTTTGATACTAGACTAACATGTGGATTGCCTATATCAAAAGATGAATATTATAATAAAATATTAAAAAAAACAAAACTTCAAAAAAAGAGAAAAACTGAATAGATTTTCTCTTTTTTAGTTTTAAAAAACATATTATCTATGGTATACTATCATTAGTATAGAATATTGTAGGTGGTAGGATGATTACAACTCTTTGCTTTCAATTAGTTTCATTAGCATTTATGGATCTAATTGGTGTTGTATTTTATAATAAAAAGAAAATTGATACAGCGGAAAATAGAATATTTTCTCTAATGATAATAGTAAATATACTAGGAGCAACTATAGATATTGTAAGTACATTAATGTGTATTTATATGCCTGAAAGTATTGTAACTAATGTGACTTGCAAACTATATTTGTTATATTTAATAGGATATACATTAATATTTACTAGTTATACAATTATAATTACAAGAACTAATTATACTAAAGAAGAAAAACTAGATAAATACAAGAATATAAGTAATACCATATTAATTTTTTATGCAGTAATATCTTCTATAGTATTATCAATACCTTTATATGTAACAAAAACAGGATATAGTATATATACATATGGACCATCAGCAATCTTAACATATTTAGTTTGTGGTACTTGTATGTTTGTTTGGACAATTGAATTAGTATTACATATGAAAAAGTTAACAATAAGACTAGCTTTTCCAGTAGTTGTATCAATTATTTTTGATGCAGCCGCAGCAATAATACAATTTGCAAATCCAGAAGTACTTATAGTTACTGCAGCAGCAGTATTCACAACAGTTATAATGTATTTTGTTATTTTTGCAGTGGATAACCCTGATTTAGAAATGATAGAAGAAATTGAGAAAGCTAAAGAAGAAGCAGAGCAAGCAAATAAATCTAAAACAGAATTTTTATCAAATATGTCACATGAAATAAGAACACCATTAAATGCAATACTAGGTTTTTCTCAAGGATTAATGGAAGAAGATATAAATAGAAGCGCAAAAGCAGATGTTGAAGATATTATAGGAGCTTCAGATAGTTTATTAGAAATAGTAAACGAAATACTAGATATATCAAAAATAGAATCAAATAAATTAGAAATAGTAAATGTAGACTATTCATTTGAAAAAATGTATAAATATTTAATAACTTTAACAGAGGGTAGAATTGGTAGTAGACAATTACAGTTTATTCATAGTATGGATAATAGAATACCAAAAGTATTATATGGAGATTATGTAAGAATAAAACAAATAACTTCCAATCTTTTATCAAATGCAATTAAATATACAAAAGAAGGTTATGTTAAATTAAGATTTGATTATGAACCAGTAGATGATAATAGTTGCTGGATTATAATTTCAGTTAAAGATTCAGGTATAGGAATTAAACCAGAAGAAATAGATAATGTATTTTCTAAATTTGAAAAATTTGAAATTAAAGAAAATGTAAAACTACAAGGAACAGGTTTGGGATTAGCTCTTACTAAAAGATTAGTAAATCTATTAGGAGGAAGTATTAAAGTAGAATCTAAATTTGGAGAAGGTTCAACATTTACAGTAAAAGTTAAACAAAATATTTCAACTAAAACAATAGAGCAATTAGAGTCAGAAAATCCATCAACTACAAGAAGAAGTTTTGTAGGACATGGTGAAAAATTATTAATAGTAGATGATAACAATGTTAACTTAAAAGTAGCATGTAGATTATTAAAATCTTATAATCTTACAATAGATTTAGCAAGTTCTGGAAAAGAATGTATTGCGAAAGCATTGAATAATAGTTATGACTTAATAATGTTAGACGATTTAATGCCAGAATTAAATGGACCAGAAACATTAAAATATTTAAAAGAGCAAAACTCATACAAAACTCCAACAATTGCTTTGACAGCTAATGCTATGTCAGGTATGAAAGAAAAGTATTTAAGAGATGGATTTAATGATTATTTATCAAAACCTATAGATAGGATATTGTTAGAAGAGTTATTAGTAAAATTTTTAGGTAGACCTGAAGATAAGCCTGAAGATGCAGCTAATCAACCACCAGCAGTATTCTTAAAAGACTTAGATAATAAAGAATCAACAAAAGTTGTGGAAAAAGAAAACATAGATACTATTGAAAATAAGGAGTCTACTGAATCTTTAAATGAAGAAACTAAAGAAAAAATAGTTGAGGAAAAGAAAGAAGAAACTACAGAAGATGTTAAAGGAAATGTAGAATAT
>CAMOKF010000020.1 GCA_946617625.1 uncultured Bacillota bacterium | reverse complement strand
CTAAAATTAACAATATTAATATCTACCTTTTCTAAATCAATAGCTCTCTTAATAATTGATTCACTAAATACAGAATCAAACATATTAGGAAATAAGGTAAGAATATCAATTTTCATTATTATCACCTACTCATTTATTATAATCTAGTATCTTCTACATTCCATCAATTAATTCAATTTCAATAACTTTATTATTCTTATCTATTTTTTTAATTAAAGGAGAATTCATAGGTATTAAATATTCTTTATCTAGCATAACTCTAACTATCTTATTATTCTCACTAGCTAAAAAAACCTCTAAAACTCTTCCTTCTAATTCATTACATAAAACTTTAAATTTTAACAAATCTTCATCTAAAATTTCTTCATCTGAAAGCTTTAAATCTTCTTCCTTAAAAAACACTTTTTGTTTTAACAAAAACAAAACATCATTGATATTATTATATTCATTTAAAGTTACCATGTCAAAATTCTTATGTTTGCGATAAGTTCTTATTTTATAAGAATTATTATTTATTATTAATTCATTTCCAACTTTAAAAACTTTTTCTTTAAATTGAAAATCACTAAGTATTCTTAGTTCTCCTTTTATTCCATGAGTTGAAACTATTTTACCTATATACAACATATTATCTCCCTAACTCATATAAAAGAATAGATGTAGCAATTGCAACATTTAGACTTTCTACATTATTATTCATATTTATATATAAATTCTTATCACATAAATTCTTTATAGACTCTCTAACTCCATTACCTTCATTTCCCATAACTAAAGCAAAACATTGCTTATCTTCATCACTTAAGCTTCTAGCATCTATTCCATTATTAACATCAGTACCATAAATAGAAATATTATTATCCTTAATTAACTTTATAGCATCTACTCCATTCATAATAAAAATATTAATATGAAATATCATACCTTGTGTGGCTCTAATAACTTTAGGATTATATAAATCAACACAATTTTCACTTAGAATTATCGTATCTATATTAAAAGCTACAGCACTTCTTATAATAGTTCCTAAGTTACCAGGATCTTGTATTTCATCCAATAACAATATTCTTTTACCTAAATTATAATTATCACTTTTTTTCTTACATAAACCAATAACATAAGGAGGATTATCTAAATTAGATATTTTTGATAATATTTCATGAGTAACTACTATTCTTTTACAATCAATATCAATGTCATATCCATCTTCTATAATTATTTCTTCCAAACATCCAGACTTATATGCCTCTTGCACAAGATGTTCTCCCTCTACTAAAAAATTAGAAGTTAAATCTCGATATTTTTTCATATTTAGTTTTATTAAATCTTTTACTTTATTATTATCTAAACTAGTAATTATCATAAAAATTC
The DNA here is from genome assembly GCA_946617625.1 of uncultured Bacillota bacterium. Classification (GTDB taxonomy): domain Bacteria; phylum Bacillota_I; class Bacilli_A; order RF39; family UBA660; genus RUG14891. The sequence continues at coordinate 17,683 of CAMOKF010000020.1, read as the reverse complement.
TTTCATCTCCTTACGATATTTTTTATAATCAGGCATATTCTCTTCTACAACACTCCAAAAGGCTCTAGAATGATCAGCATACACTAAATGAGTAAGCTCATGAATTATAACATAATCTAAATATTTAATATCTCTTTTAATTAATTCTAAATTTAAAGTAATATTATAACTCTTTATATTACATACTCCCCATCTAGTAGTCATTCTTCTTATTTTTAAATTTGGATGAGGAATACTTCTAGAATAATTATTATATAAATACTCTATTCTTTCAGAAAATATTTTCTTAGCTTCCTTTTTATAAAAATTGTAAATATCATATTCTTTTCCAATATATACATTATTACCTTCGATATACATCTTATTTTGATCAATATATATTACATTATATTTTTTACCTAAAAAGAAAAAACCATCATTATTATCATTTTTCTTTAATTGAACTTTAATCATATTAACTATCTTAGAATAATTATTATTTATTAAGTCAATAATAAATTTATTAGTTGTAAGTAACCCAGTAGTAACATGTATAGCTAAATCTTTTTTTACTCTAATATAAGTGTTTTTCTGATTAAATCTTCTATCTATTATTATTGGATAATTAACTCCATCTAGTTCAAACTTCAACTTAATCACCACCTTAATTATACAAAAATACGACTAAAAAGAAAAGTATAACTAAATTGTATAAAATTAAAGAAATAGAACCAATATAAGGATAAGGAGGTTATCATGGACATAAATATAAGACAACATATAATAAATAACTTTAAAGGTGATAATTATGAATCATTAAGAAGAGCAATTGATGAATCTGTAAAAGCTCAAGATGAAGTTACATTGCCAGGGTTGGGAGTATTCTTCGAACTAATCTGGGAAAATGCTAGTAATGAACTAAAAGATGAACTTATAATGATTATTAAAAAAAGAGTACAAAAAGGACTAGTTAATGATTAACTAGTCTTTATTTTATTTATCTCTTAAAACTGCGTTATATTCTTTACAAACTTTATCTATTATATTATTAAATACTTCCATAACTTCAACATCAGTTAATGTTCTAGTAGAATCCATAAATGTTAAAGTATAAGCTATTGACTTTTTACCTTCTCCAACATTTTCTCCTGTATAAACATCAAAAACGTTTATTGAATCTAAAAGTCTTCCACCAGCTTTTTTGATAGTATCTAGAACATTTCCAGCAGTAACATCTTTATCCAAAATAAATGCACAATCTTTTTCTATTGCAGGATATCTAGGAGCCTCTTTATACTTAAGTGGTTTAATCTTACTCATTAAAGCTTGTAATGATAATTCAAATACATATACTTCATCTTTTAATACACTAGGATGAACTCTACCTATAACACCAATTACTTTTCTATCTAATAAGATATTTGCAGATATACCAGGATGTAAATCATTACATGTACCTACTTCAAATGTATATCTATTTTTAAATCCCATATAATCTAATAAGTTTTCTACTATACCTTTAACGATATAGAAATCAACTTTCTTAAATTCATTCCATCCATTAGTTAAATATAACCCTGACATTAAACCTGCTATTTTACTTTCCTCATTATATTTTTTATCATATGTTTTTGCAATTTCATAAAGCATAATATCTTTAACTTTACGTTTCTTATTATAATCATAAACATTTAATAATGATGGAATAATAGAAGTTCTAACAACACTTTTATCAATACTCATAGGATTAGGTAATATACATTTTTCTTTTCCTTCATAATCAAATAATTTAGACATTTCAGGACTAACTAAAGTATAAGTTTTAGTTTCATTTAAACCTAATCTTCTAAGTCTTTTAGATATTTCTTTTCTATATTTTACATCACCAATATATTCTCCTCTTTTTATAGGAACAACTGGTAAAGTAGAAACTAGATTTCCATATCCATATAATCTACCAATTTCTTCAGCTATATCATTAACATTAGGATCAATATCTAATCTTCTCTTAGGAATAGTAACAATAAATTTACCTTTATCTAATTTATAAGGGAAATCTAGTCTACCTAATTCAACTTTCATATCAGTTTCACTAATCTCTATTCCTAATATTTTATTAACATCTTCAGGATAGAATTCAACTACTTTATCACTTTTATCAACTTTATCATGTGAAACAATACCTGATAATATCTTTGCTCCAGCATATTTTTCTAATAAATAACAAGCTCGTCTCATAGCTTTATCAGTATATTCATAACTTAAACCTTTTCCATAACGAATAGATGCTTCACTTCTTAAATCTAAATTAGCAGCAGTATATCTAATACTAACTGGATCAAATATAGCAGCCTCAATTAATATTTCTGTAGTATTTTCATCTACTTCAGTGTTTTCTCCACCCATTACACCAGCTATACATACACTTCTATTACCATCAGTAATAACTATATCACTAGTTTTTAAAACTCTATTCTTACCGTCTAAAGTAACTACTTCTTCATTATCTTTAGCATCTCTAACTACAATTTTATTACCCAATTTTTTCTTATCAAAGAAATGAAGTGGTTGACCATATTCAAGCATAACATAATTAGATATATCTACAACATTATTAATAGGTCTCATACCAGCAGAAATTAGTCTTTTCTTAATAAAGTCAGGACTTTCTCCTACTTTAACTCCAGTAACCATTTTTGCTAAATAATAAGGACATTTATCAGTATCAACTTTTAAAGAAAAGTGCTTATCAATAGAATCATCTATCTCACTAAAATTATCTTCAGGAAGTTTAACTTCTCTATTTAGAATAGCACCAATTTCATAAGCAAATCCAATATGATAATAACAATCATTATTTCTATGTTTATGAATATCTAATTCATATTGTGTATCATCATATCCTAAATAAGAAAAAGCGTCTTCTCCAACTTTAGCATTCTTATCTAATTCTTCAATTCCTCTATTATAAGCTTCATCTGTTTTTTCTTCTAATCCTAATTCATAAAGAGCACATATCATTCCATTAGATTCTACTCCACGAATTTTACTTTTCTTTATTTCAAAATCACCTGGAAGAACAGCTCCTGGAAGAGCTACAATAACTTTTAGTCCTTTTCTAACATTAGGAGCACCACAGACTATTTGTACAACTTTATCTCCAATATTAACATCACAAACATGTAAATGATCACTATCAGGATGATCATTACATTCAACTACTTCACCAATTACCACATTATCAATATGATTAGTAATAACTTTTTCAACATTAATACCAGATTGAGTTATTTTAACAGCTAATTCTTTTAAATCTTGATCAGAAATATCAATATATTCTTTTACCCATTCTAAACTTATCATATTAGTCTTGCTCCTTTCTATCAAATGTCTTTGATTCTCTTAAATCAGTATTATAGAATACTCTACAATCATTAATATCATATTTAAGCATTGCAAGTCTCTCTGCTCCAAATCCAAAAGCAAATCCACTCCACTTATTTGGATCATATCCACTCATACGTAAAACATTAGGATGAACAACACCAGCACCTACAACAGTAATCCAACCAGTATTCTTACAAATATTACATCCTTTACCATGACAATTAAAGCAACTTATATCTCCTTCAACAGAAGGTTCAGTAAATTGATAATAACTAGGATGAAATCTAGTCTCAGTTTCAGGTCCAAATAACTTCTTAGCTAAAATATCTATAGTACCTTTTAAATCACTAAGAGAAATATCTTTATCTACAAGTAAACCTTCTATTTGCATAAATTGATGTGAGTGAGTTGCATCATCATCATCCCTACGATATGTTTTACCTGGACAAATAACACGAATTGGTTTTTCACCTTTACCTTCTAACATAGTTCTTACTTGAACAGGTGATGTTTGACTTCTAAGTAATATTTCTTCTCCTTCAATATAGAAAGTATCTTGAGCATCTCTAGCTGGATGTCCTTTTGGAATATTTAACATCTCAAAATTATATTTATCAAGTTCAATTTCAGGTCCATCAACAACATCATATCCCATAGACATGAATACTTCTTCAACCTGTTCGATTAACTCTTCTAATATATTAGGTGCACCACTAATTATTTTAGTAGCAGGTAAACTAATATCAATAGCTTCACTACTTAATTTTTTATCAAGAATTTCTTTTTCTAATTTTTCCTTCTTCTCTTCATAAAAACTATTAAAAGTGTTTCTAAGATCATTTACTTTTTGTCCATACTCTTTCTTTTCTTCATTTTTAATATTTTTAATATTACTATTAAGTTCAGTAATTAAACCTTTTTTTCCTAGATACTTAACTTTTAAATCATTTAATTCATTCATAGAATTAACATTTAATAAATCTTTTTCTAATTCTTTTTTTACACTCTCAATATTCATAATATCCCTCCTATAAATAAAAAAGAACTATAAATATAAGGACGAATTACGCGGTACCACCTTATTTTATAGTTCTTTACTATACACTCTAATCTTTTAACGCAAGATATACGCTTACTATTAATAAGAACTCCTAAGACGAATTCATAAACTATTCTTTATATGTTTTCACCTACCACATACTCTCTAAAAAGAAATCATTTATTACTACTTCTTAATCAATGTCGATATGAAATATTATAACATATTTAGTTTTATTTACAACATACTAAATATATTTTTTTCTTATTTTTAATACCTTAGCTTTTGAATCTTCTAAAGCATTTATTTCATCTTCACATACGTTATTTTCAAATACACAGACATCATTTGTAACATTAAAACCAAGCTCATCGTGTAGTTCTCCAATCAAACTATCATAATTAAATATTTCTTCAGCTTCTTTAATAAAATTAATTCTATTATAGTAAGAAGGACTATCACTATACTTTTTACCATTCTTTCTAGCTTCTAAAATATTTTTTGTATGAGTTCCAAAAGTCGATAACATATATGCAGTAGTTTTATAGAAATACTCGTATGGTTTTATAAAATTTACTGAACAAGCCAATAAAGATAAATATGACTTAAGTAAATTGCCATCATCTTCCAAATCTACATAATCTTCTAAATCACTAGAATCAATATTATCTAAAGATGTAGCTTTTTCTATTATTTCATCAAATATATTATCACAGTAAAAATCTGATATCATAGAAGTTAACTGAACATACTTAGCATCTAACTTAATCTTCTCATAATTAGTTATAGCTTTTAATTCACCATCACTAAGTTTTTCATTATTATTAATCTTATTAAGTATACTACTAATAGAATAATAATTTTGCATAATATCTCACCTAACTATTTAATATTTTTCTTTACTTTTAAATCTACAATTTGACTAACATGATTAATCAAATCTTCATTATTAGCTTTAAATGGATCCATAATTTCATCATTATTAATTAAAGATACTATTAAAGCATTATTACAATTTCTATTCATAATATCATTATAAAAAGATTTAGTATAATTATAGAATTTATTACAATAATCATTTAAAGATTCTAATATTAACTTATTAGATTTATCATTATTATTCTCACAATAAGTAGAATAATCTAATAATAATTTATAATTATTTAAGCATTCTTTATTTAAATCTTTATAATAGTTAATACTATACTCTAAATTATCAGTATGTCTTTCACCTTTTATAATATCTAAACAATATTCTTTCTTTAATTTTAACTTACTTATCTTAGATTCTTTCTTAATAGATTTTATTTTATCTATTAAATCTTCTCTATTCATTATTTTATTTTCATGACAGAGTTTCGACTCATCATTCATTTTCATATTCCCCTCTCAATATGTGGACTAATTATACCATAAAACAAGAAAAAAAGCAAGTTTTACTTGCCTTTAACCTTTATTTTAGAGCCTTTTTGTTTAACAAATGGAACTAAATATTTATTAGACATTTTTAAGTCATTTTCTTTTTCTTCTGTATCCATCATAGACAAAATAATAACATTATTGCTAATTCTATCATAAACATCATCTATAAAATCCATAACTAATCTATGATAATTATCACAATAGTCACCATATGCCATATATATTTCATCTTCAAATACATTAGTATTTTTACAATATTTAACTAAATTACGATAATTCTTTAAATCTTCTTTACTTATATCATTTAGATAATCATATGCCTCAAACAATCTATTATAACAATGTCTATTCAATGCTTTTTCTTTTAAAGCAATTAATTTGACTTTTAAAAGATTTCTCTTTAAATAATTCTTTATTTCCTTGTAATTGTTTTTCTCATATTCATAAGTAAATAAACTTAAATCTGTTTTATCAAAATAATTGTCATCATCCTCTATATTCTTTTTTTCTATTCCCGACGACGAATCCATCTAAATAAATCACCTTCCAAATAAATTATATCATAAAAAAGAATTACTAAACAGTAAGTAATTCTTTTTCTTTCTCTTTAAATTTAGCTTCTATATTTTTATTAGCTTCATTTATTAAAGCTTGGATTTCATTTTCCATAGACTTTTGTTGATCTTCAGGTAACTCAGCTTTCTTTACATCTTCTAAAGCTTCATGTCTTATATTTCTTACACTAACTTTAGCATCTTCTGATAGTGCTTTAACTTGTTTAACTAACTCTCTTCGTCTATCTTCAGTTAATTCTGGAATAACTATTCTAATTGTTTCACCATCATTACCAGGATTATAACCTAAATTAGCAGCAATTATACCCTTTTCAATAGCTCCCAAAGAACTCTTATCAAAAGGTTTTATTAACAATTGTCTAGCTTCTGGAACAGAAATTGTAGCTAATTGTTTTAGAGGAGTCATAGCTCCATAGTATTCAACAACTACACCATCTAAACTAGAAGGATTAGCACGTCCTGCTCTAACAGTAGTAAATTTCTTATCTAAATTTTCTAAAGCCTTATCAATTTTATCAGTTACTTCTAAAGTAATCATCTCAGTATCCATTATTTCACTCCTTGACTCAATTATATTATAAATACCTTTATTTTTAAAGGATTATATCAAAAATATTAAGAATATTAATACAAATATTAATAAAATCATAAATAGAGGTAAATAAAAATCTATTATTTGTTTTTCAGAAACATTATATATAGAAAAAAATGTTTTAGTCCTAGTACTTTCAATATCTACTTTTTTAGATATATCTTTTTGAGCAAACACTTTAGTATCTTCATTATTAGAAATTAAATCAGACATTAGATCATTATCTACTATAGTAGGCTCTTCTAATATTTGTTTTCTAGGTTTATTAGTCTTTTTCTTTATCTTTTTTTCTTGCTTCTTTTCGACAAAGTCTTTATTCTTTAACATTTCTATTTGACTATCAATTTTTTCTAAAGAAGATTGCTTACTCATATAACTACCTCCATTATAATTATATCATATTAATAAAAAAGAATGCATATGCATTCTATTTAATTATGAATTTTTGATTTGGCTCATTACTTCATCAGCAAAGTTTTCTTCTCTCTTTTGAATTCCTTCACCTACAGCAAATCTAGTCATTGATACAATTTCTCCACCATTATTTTTAACATAATCTTTAACTGATAAACCAGAATCTTTAATAAATGCTTGTTCTTCTAAACATATTTCTTTATAGAATTTATTAAGTCTTCCAACAACCATCTTTTCAGCTATATCTTCAGGTTTTCCTTCAGCCATAACTTGTTCTTTAATAACTTTAGATTCTCTATCAATAACTTCTTGTGGAACTAATGATCTATTTAAAGCAGTTGGATTCATAGCAGCAGTTTGCATAGCTACATCTTTTGCAACTTCTTCGTTAGCACCTTTTAATACTACAACTGTACCAATCTTTCCACCCATATGTTTATAAGTACCAAAAATTTCATCATCATTTTTAGTAATCTTTTTAAATCTTCTAAAAGATATTTTTTCACCAATCTTAGCAACTAAAGCAACTAATCTATCATTTAAAGTTAAATCTCCATCTTTGATTTCTAAAGCTTCTTCTAATGTTTTAACATCATTAGCTAATAATTGATCTACTATATAATCAACAAAAGTTGTAAATTCTTGATTTTTAGCAACGAAATCAGTTTCAGAGTTAACTTCTACTATAACAGCAGTATTTCCTTCAGTTTTAATTTGGCATAATCCTTCAGCAGCTATTCTTGATTCTTTCTTAGCAGCTTTAGCAATACCTTTTTCTCTTAACCAATCGATTGATTTATCAATATCACCATTGCATTCTTCTAGAGCTTTTTTACAATCCATCATTCCTGCTCCAGTTCTTTCTCTTAATTCTTTAACATCACTAATTTTATACATAATAGTCCTCCTAACTTTCAAACAAATATATTATATCTTAAATAATAAAATTATAAAAGATAAATTTAACAAAAAAGAGGATGAAACCCATCCTCCAACCTAACTTACTTTTCTTATTTAGTTAAAGCTTCGATTATTTCAGCTTTTTTAAGACCAGTAGTAGAAATACCTTTTTCAGAAGCAACAACTTTTAATTCAGCAACTGTCATTTTAGAATAATCAACATCTTCTTTTTTAGTTTCTTTTTTTGCAGTCTTTTTAACAGTTTCTTTCTTCTCAGCTACTTTTTCTTCTTTCTTAGGAGCTTCTTTCTTTACTTCTTTCTTTGCAGGTTTTTCTTCTTTTTCAACTTTTTCTTCTTTTACTGCTTCAGTAAATTCTACTTCATCTTCTTTAGAAGATTTTTTATCAGCTTTTGCTTTATCTTCTTCACTAACATAATCAATAATTTCATTACCATTAACTTCAGCTATAGCATTAGTTAAAGCACCAATTAATAATTTTACAGAACGAACTGCATCATCATTACCTGGAATAACATAATCTACTACATCAGGATCACAGTTTGTATCTACTACACCAAATACTGGTATTCCTAAAATATGAGCTTCTTTAATAGCTATTTCTTCTTTACGAGGATCTACGATAACCATAGCTTGAGGTAATCTCTTCATTTCACGAATACCTCTTAAGTTTTTATTTAATTTATCGTATTCTTTTCTTATTTGGATAACTTCTTTTTTAGGTAAAGCTTCGAAAGTTCCATCCTTTTCCATATTTTCTATTTCTTCCATTCTTCTAATTCTTGAACGGATAGTTTTAAAGTTAGTTAATGTACCACCTAACCATCTTTCATTAACGAAATAATTGTTAGTTCTTACTGCACATTCTTCAGCAGCTTCTTGAGCTTGTTTCTTAGTTCCTACAAATAAAACTTTTCCACCAGCTTGAGCTATTTCTTTCATAGCATCATAAGCTTCTTCAATCTTCTTAACTGTTTTTTGTAAATCTATAATATAGATATCATCTCTTGTTGTATAGATGTATTCCTTCATTTTTGGATTCCATCTTCTTTTTTGATGTCCGAAATGAACACCAGCTTCTAATAAATAATTCATTGATATTACTGTCATTTTTTAATCTCCTTCGTTTTTTCTTCTATTAGTTTCTAAAATATATCACCCTAAGGCACTAGATATAAAAATTCACTAATATGTTTATTTTTATTTTGATAAAGCTTCAACTATTTCAGCTTTTTTCATTCCTGTAACATTAATTTTCTTTTTAGCAGCTACTTCTTTTAATTCAGCAACTGTCATTTTAGAATAATCTACATCAGCCTTCTTAGTTTCTTTCTTTACTTCTTTCTTTACTTCTTTCTTTGCTGTTTCTTTCTTAGTAGTTTCTTTTTTCTCAGTAGTTTTTGTTTCTTTCTTAGCAGCTTTACCACCAATAGTAACTTCTTCTACTTTAACCTCTTCACTCTTTTTGATTTTTCCATTTTTACCATCTTTAGCTACTTTTACTAATTCACTAAATGTTTTTGGATCATTAATAGCTATTTCAGATAACATTTTTCTATTAACTTCAACACCTGCTTTATTTAATCCTTCAATAAATCTTGAATAAGAAATATCATTTAATCTACAAGCAGCATTGATTCTTGTAATCCATAATTTTCTGAAATCTCTCTTCTTTTGTTTTCTGTCTCTAAATGCATATTGTCCAGAATGCATTAATTGTTCTTTAGCTGATTTATATAATCTATGTTTACTACCAAAGTAACCTTTAGCAGCTTTTAATACTTTTTTATGACGTGCTTTAGTAACTGCACCATTCTTAACTCTTGCCATTATAACTTCCTCCTATCTTATTATAATTAGATTAAATTTTTTAATCTATTTTGATCTGCCTTACTTAAAGTAGATCCCTTTCTACCATTTCTATTGAAACTAGCTGATTTGTCACCAGTATTATGACGACGACCAGGTCTTCCAATTTTTACATCATTTTTACGTTTATTTGCTACTTTAGCAGTACCTTTATGTGTTTTAATTTTTGGCATATTTAATTCCTCCTACTATTATTTGTCTTTCTTTGGTACCAATAACATAGTCATTGTCTTACCATCTAACTTAGGTTTTTGTTCTATATCCGCATAATCAGTAACTCGAGATGCAAAACGTTCTAGAACTTCACGCCCCAATTCAGTATGTGCCATTTGACGACCTTTAAAGCGAATTGAAAGCTTAATTCTATCACCTTTTTCTAGATATTTAGTTGCATTTCTTAATTTAGTCTCAAAGTCCCCAACATCAATAACAGGCGATAATCTAAATTCTTTTAATTCAGACATATTAGCCTTTTGTTTCTTTAATGCTTCCTTTTCCTTCTTTTGCTTTTCGTAACGATATTTATTATAATCCATTACCTTACAAACTGGTGGATTAGCATTTGGACTAATCAACACTAAATCCAAAGAAGCATATGTAGCTAATGTTAAAGCATCTTGTAAAGATTTAACACCAACTTGTTCTCCATTAGGACCTATAACTAACACTTCACGAGCTTTAATTTGATCATTAATCAATAAGCCATTCTTATTATTTGCTATACCTAACACCTCCATAAATAAGAAAAAGCGGATATATTTCTATATCCACTTTCTCAATCAAAAAACCATTAGAAAAAATTTCTTAGGCATTTGACCCATCGCTATTCGCATGATCGGGTGGATATAAAATCTCTTTCCTTTTTTCTCGACTAGTAATATTATATGCACCAAACCATTATTTGTCAACAAAAACTTTTAAAAATAATAATTAATTATTAATCTTATCATTAAGATAGTCTTTAATATTTTCTACTTTAACTACTTCTTGTTCCATTGTATCTCTATTTCTGATAGTAACTGTACCATTATTAATAGTTTCATCATCAATAGTAATTGCAAAAGGAGTACCTACAGCATCACTTCTTCTATATCTCTTACCAATAGAACCAGATTCATCATATAGAACCATAAAATCATGAGATAATTTTTCATAAATCTCCATTGCCTTCTCACTATGATATTTCTTAGCTAATGGTAAAACAGTAGCTTTATAAGGAGCTAATTTAGGTATAAGTTTTAACACCTCTCTAGTGTCTCCATCTTCTAACTCCTCAATAGTATAAGCATTATCAAGGATAGCTAATACTAATCTATCACAACCTACAGTTGATTCAATAATATATGGAATAAACTTTTCATTAGTTTCAGGATCCAAATATTCTTGAGATACTCCAGAATATTTTTGATGATTACCTAAATCAAAATTAGTTCTATTATGAGTACCATTTAATTCTCCCCAACCAAATATATATTTATATTCAATATCACAAGCTTCTTTAGCATAATGAGCTAGTTTTTCATGATCATGATATCTCATTTTTTCTTCTGGTATTCCTAAAGATAAGAAAAATTCTTTAGCATATTTCTTAAAGAAATTATATAATTCAGAATCAGTTCCTTCTTTACAAAAAGTTTGATATTCCATTTGTTCAAATTCAATAGTTCTAAAAGTAAAATTACCTGGAGTAATTTCATTTCTAAATGCCTTACCTATTTGTCCAATACTAAAAGGTAATTTACATCTCATTGTTCTTTGAACATTTAAAAAGTTAACATACTCTCCTTGCGCATTTTCAGGTCTTAAATAAACTAAATTCTTTCCATCATCAACTACACCACGACGAGTTTCAAACATTAATTTAAATTGACGAATATCAGTCCAATCACATTTTCCACAATTTGGACAAGGTACTTTATGTTCTTTAACATAACTAACCATTTCATCATCAGTCATACCATCTGCATGAGCATTTGAATCAAAATCATCTATTAAATTGTCTGCTCTATGTCTTGTCTTACAATGCTTACAATCTATTAAAGGATCAGAAAAACTTGCAACATGACCAGAAGCTTCCCAAACTTTTGGATGCATTAGAATAGCGGCATCAACTTCATAAGCATTAGGTCTTTCTTGAATAAAATGTTTTCTCCAAGCATCTTTTATATTATTTTTTAATCTAGAACCTAATGGACCATAATCCCAAGTATTAGCTAAACCACCATATATTTCACTACCTTGGAATATATATCCATACTGTTTACAATAATTAACTAATTTTTCCATTGTGATTTCTTCCATTATATCTCCTCCTTATACAGTATAATAAAAAAACTCCTAGAATATATAAGGACGAGTTATACCCGCGGTTCCACCTTACTTATTCTAGAAGAATCAGCTCTTATTTATACTGCTCTGGGCTTTCCACACCCGTCATCACACTTATGCAATTAATATAATAAAAAATAAAGCAAAAGTCAATAAAAAAATATGACTTTTGCTTTTTAATAAAAACTCTATTTATTAATGTAGTACATCAACAAATTGTTTTAACTTTCTTCTACCATCATAAATATATTTAGAATTAATTTTAGAAAAATTATATTTTTTTACTTTTTTACCTTTTATATAATCGATAATATAAGATATCTCTTCATATAAAATATAAGTAGAAAATAATATAGCTCCTAAAGAAAAAATTCTACCATAGCTATAAGTATTAAATAACATAATACTATATAATACTAAACAAATTAATGATAATAATAAAATATAATTATTAAGTTTAAATAACTTTCTTTCTTCTTTTCTATATTTCATAAAAACAACCCCCTGAAACTTTTAATACCCCATCTATCAAAAGCGTCTTAATTATACCACAATTCAATAAAAAAAGCAAGTTTTACTTGCTAATTCAACCTATTAATCTGTTTAATAAAGTCTTTGCTTTTAATATACAACCCTGTATATCTATCATAATACTCATCTAAAAAAGTATTGATTTCTTCACAAACCTTTCTATCAATATCTATTTTATTGATAGTACTTATATCTATTAAATCATATAATCTAATAGTTTTAATAACATCAGTACTAGTTACTCTTTGATTTGTAAAACAATCTCCACAAACAAATCCATGATCAGCACCTGATAATGAAACTATATTCTTAGTACTCCCACAAATACTACATGAATCTAAGTTTGGTTTTACACCTAAATATTCTAGTAACTTTAACTCCAATATATTAGTTAAAACAAAAGAATCAATTCCATCTTCTATTTTTATCAAAGTATTTTTAAGAAGTTCAAAAATAGAAGAATCATTATTTTGTCTTACTACTTGTAAAACTAAGTCTAATATATATGAAGAATAACTAATCCTTTCTAAATCTTTCATAATATTAGAAAAAGAATTAATTAAATCAACACTTATTAAAGTAGATATTCCATTTTCTTTATAGTAAATATTAAAAGTACCATATATTAGTTTACGACTAACACCACGTAATTTACTTTTCATATTACGACATCCTTTAGACATAATACCAATTAATCCATAGTCTTTAGTAAAAACATTCAGAATTTTACTAGACTCACTATAATTAACTTCACTCAATACAATACCTTCAACACTTTCTATTTTCAATCTAATCTACTTCTTTCTTAATTCTTGTAACATATTATAGTACTTAATATCTCCTGTTTTACGAAATAGTTCCCATAATAATTTTTCATTATTTTTCATTTGAAAATCACCTCTACTTATATAGTGGTGATTTATTATCATTTTATTCAAAAAAATTTATTCTTCGTCTTCTAAACCTAATTCAGAAAAATACTTTTCCTGGTTTCTCCAATCTTTAATAGTCTTAACATAAGTCTCTAAAAAAACTTTCTTACCTAAGAATTCTTCCATATCATGTCTAGCTCTTGTGCCTATTTCTTTTAACATAGAACCATTCTTACCAATAATTATTTTTTTAACATTATCTCTATCAACTACTACTAAAACTTGAATGTGAATTGACTTACTATTTTCTTCATAGTTTTCAACATAACAAGTAACTGTATGAGGAATCTCATCATGAGTTAATTCAAGTATTTTTTCTCTTACAAATTCTGCCATAATAAATCTTGTTGATACATTAGTAATCTCATCTTCAGAATAAATAGATTCCATCTCTGGTAAATACTTCTTTAAAGTACTAATAAGTTCAGTAATATTATTATTCTTTTTAGCACTTATAGGAATAATCTCACTAAAATCATATTTTTCTTTTACATTATTTATTTCTTCTAATAGTTTTGTTTTATCTTTTACTTGATCTATCTTATTAAGTAATAAAAATATTGGTAATTTAGAATCTTTAATTTTATCTAGAATAAATTGGTCACCTTTACCAAAACCAGTACTAGCATCAATTAAAAATAATATAACATCTACATCATGAGCATTTTCATATGCTTTTTTGTTCATTAAGTTACCCAATTTATTAACAGGTTTATGAACACCTGGAGTATCAACAAAAATAATTTGAGAATCATCATCATTATATATACCTTGTATAACATTTCTAGTAGTTCCACTAACATTTGAAGTAATAGCTAATTTCATACCTAATAAACTATTAAGTAAAGTACTCTTCCCTACATTAGGTCTACCTACTAAACTTGCAAAACCACATCTCATTTTAAATCATCCTCTCCAAATGGAAATGGACATAATTCAGAAACTTTATAATCAACCATCTCTCCTTTTGTAGAACAACAATGAACAATACTATCTTTATTAAATAATTCTGAAATAACTTGCCTACATTGAAAACATGGTGTACCTATTTCACCAGATGAAACCATTACATATAATTCCTTAAAATCACCTTTTTTATAACCATTACTAATAGCACTAAGAATAGCACTTCTTTCTGCACAAATTGATGCTCCATAAGCAGCATTTTCCACATTAACACCATTAAACTCAGTACCATCATTCATAACAGCAATTGCAGAAACCGCATAATTAGAATAAGGACTATAACTATTACTATGTAATTTTATTAATTTTTCTATCATAAACCCTCCTATATTAATAATAAAATTTTAGGTATAAATATAATAATTCCTCCTACTAAAGCTACAATACATAATATTAATGTAGCTGAACTAGCAGTATCTTTAGCAATCTTAGCAAGAGGATGTTTTTCTGTAGTTATTAAATCTATTGTTGCCTCAATAGATGAATTAATCATTTCAGTAGCTGCTATTAACCCACAAATTATTATTACAAATAACCATTCATATAATTCAATTTCTAATAAAAAGCCTAAAACTATTGAAACTATAGTAGCAATTAAAATAATAATCATATTATGTTCATATTTTAAGCCATAAACAATTCCATCAATTGCATGAAAGAAACTCTTACAATATCTTTCTAAAACAGTACCCGTATCTTTATTTCTTTTAGGAGTTTTTCTAAAAAATCTATCTAGTAATCCCATAAGCACTAAGTACCTCCTCTTGTTTACCAAACATGACTTTCTCATCCTCAGGAGTCATATGATCATATCCCAATAAATGATAAAACCCATGTACTGCTAAAAAGCATATTTCTCTTAAGAATGAATGACCATATTCTTCAGCTTGTGATCTAGCCTTATCTATAGAAATATATATATCACCTAAAACTCTAACTCCATCAGGTAAAACCATAGTATCATCATCTTCCAAAGCAAAAGTAATAACATCAGTCTCCCTATCAATATTTCTATAATCTCTATTTAATTCATGTATATATTCATTATCAACTATTATTAAATTAAAAATAGTATTCTCTAATCCCTCTTTTTCTATTGCACTATATAAAACTTTTAGTACAGTATCAAGTTCAGGTATCTCTTCATTAACTTGATTAAATATTTCAATTTTACAACTATCCATATACTCTCCTATATCAACGTTATTATAATTATTAATACTATAATTGCCAAAGAATTAAGAAAAAACTCACTCTTAAACACATTAGGTAACTTATTCCATAACTTTGTCACATAGTAATATAATAAAAATCCAAAATAACCACCTAGTAAATTTAAAATAATATCATCTATATCAAATACTCTACCTATAACTAATTGAACTATCTCTATAGCAAAACTAGTTATAAGAGTTAAAAGCATAGTAATATTAGGCTTATCATTTTTTAAATAAAAACTTGTAAAAAATCCATAAGGTAAAAATAAAACCATATTTCCAATAACATTCTTAAAAAATAAACGGCTGCCCATATTATATCTCAATATTTCCTTAAAAGGAATAAAATTATTTGAACTCCAACCAACATCATCTTGAAAGGTTACAATTTGGAATAAACATAAAATATATAAAATAAAAGAAAACATAAATAATTCTTTATATAAAACTATTTTTTCATGATTCTTAGTTAAGTAACATATTCTCATAGATATTAAAACTACACTTGATATTACTAACATGGGCCATGTAAGACTTAAAACACTTTGAATTGTACTATTAAAAGCATCAATCATATTTCACTCTCCATTATTTACTACAACAGGTATTTCTTCAGTAACTCCAATATCCTCAAAAACCTTAAAAAACACTCCTACTATTATTCTACTATCTTTCATGTCTTTTTTCAAAATTTTTTTCATAAGTATTCTATCATCTTCACCTAATCTATTATTAATTTTTTTAGAAGCTAATTCTAAAGCAAAATTATCTACATTATTTAAATCAAATACTTTATCAGTAACAATAGTTTCTAAATACTCAGTATAATACAATCTAACAGGTAATAATTTATTATAAATAATGTTTATATCGTTTCTTTTATAAGTACTAAAACTACTCTTAGTAGAATAATTAAATAGATCAAAGCCAACTTTTCTCTCTACCTTACCAGTTACATTTTCTTCATAATAATGAACAGGAACATCAACATAAACTTGATACCATACTTCACCAAAAACTCTCCCAACACTACATTTAGTATTAACAATCTCATCTTTATTGTAGATATTACCACTAATTAAGATATCTCCTTTTTTTACACTTCTATTAATAGCAGTTAATACCTCTCCACTAGAAGCTTGAATATCTAATACTATTGCATCCCTTTTAGCAACTATATTACTAGGAACACAATTATCTAAATTTTTATTTTTCTTTCTCTCAACAACTTTAATAATATATTTAGTACCATACTCTTCTATTTCCATCCACTCAATACTGTCATTTTCCTCTTCTAAAATTTCATTAATAATTTTATTCTTAGTATAATAATCAACTTTAAATCTATATTTTGAAATTCCTCTTACTTTTAAATCTTCTAATATACTTTTCTTTAAACTTGTATTATTAGATATAACATCAATATTAAGAATAAGATTACTAATTCCAATAATAATTATAAAAAACAAAAGAAAATTAATTATAAAGAAAAAATACTTTTTTATTAAATAC
>CAMOKF010000019.1 GCA_946617625.1 uncultured Bacillota bacterium | reverse complement strand
GAAAATCTATCATAATTAAAATTTAAGTCATAATATAAACTTGCATTATTTGTTGATTCTGAAAAAGTTAAATTAGTTATTCTTATATCAGCTATTTTCCTATAAGCTAAATCTCCTGATACCGATAGTGTTTTTGATAAAGATGAGTATCCTATGGATATTAGTCCACACAAAAAAAACATTAATATAAATATAAAGTTGTTAATGACTCTCTTATTCATATATACACTCCTATAATATATTATAGCATAAAAAAAGAGTAAGATTAATTTAATCTTACTCTTAATATTATTAGGCGTCAAATCTAAGTAACTAAAGTAAAGTATCCAGGAGAACCATCATTAACCCATGTAGAAGTATTAGTATTATAACTCCATCCATCAGGTCTAGCATATGTAACATCAGTATAAGAACTAGTATAAGAAGTACCATTACCACCGACTAGTGAAGTACAATCTCTAAACATATTATTAGATGAAGTAACAGAAGTAGTAATGAAATTACTACTTACAGAAATAGTAACTAAATGATTACAAAAAGAAAACATACTACTCATATTGGTTACATTTGTTGTATCAAAGTCTGTTATATTTAATGATGTTAGTGCTTGACAATTATAAAACATATAACTCATATTGGTTACATTTGTTGTGTCAAAGTTTGATAAATTTAATGAGGTCAATCCTGTACAAAAATAAAACATATAACTCATATTGGTTACATTTGTTGTATCAAAGTTCGATACATTTATTGAGGTTAATGCATAACAACTAGAAAACATAGAACTCATATCGGTTACATTTGTTGTATCAAAGTTTGATAAATTTAATGAGGTTAGCGCTTGACAAGAAGAAAACATATTACTCATATTGGTTACATTTGTTGTATCAAAGTTTGTTAAATTTAATGAGGTTAGCGTTTGACAAGAAGAAAACATATTACTCATATTGGTTACATTTGTTGTATTAAAGTTCGATACATTTATTGAGGTTAATGCATAACAACTAGAAAACATAGAACTCATATCGGTTACATTTGTTGTATCAAAGTTTGATAAATTTAATGAGGTTAGCGCTTGACAAGAAGAAAACATATTACTCATATTGGTTACATTTGTTGTATTAAAGTTCGATACATTTAATTCGGTTAGTGCTCTACAAAAAGAAAACATACTACTCATATTGGTTACATTTGTTGTATCAAAGTTTGATACATTTATTGAGGTTAATGCATAACAAAAAGAAATCATATAACTCATATTGGTTACATTTGTTGTATCAAAGTTTGTTAAATCTAAAGTCGTTATGACATAACAACCAGAAAACATACCACTCATATTGGTTACATTTGTTGTATCAAAGTTTGATACATTTATTGAGGTTAATGCATAACAATAAGAAAACATATAACTCATATTGGTTACATTTGCTGTATCAAAGTTTGTTATATTTAATGATGTTAGTGCTTTGCAATTATAAAACATATAACTCATATTGGTTACATTTGCTGTATCAAAGTTTGATAAATTTAAAGAGGTTAGTGCTCTACAACTATAAAACATACCACTCATATTTGTTACATTTGTTGTGTCAAAGTTTGATAAATTTATTGAGGTTAATGCATAACAACTAGAAATCATATTACTCATATCTATTACATTTGTTGTATCAAAGTTTGATAAATTTATTGAGGTTAATGCTTCACAACTAGAAAACATACCACTCATATTGGTTACATTTGCTGTATCAAAGCTTGATAAATTTAATGAGGTTAGCGCTTGACAAGAAGAAAACATGTAACTCATATTTGTTAAACTTGTTGTATCAAAGCTTGATAAATCTATAGTCGTAAAGGCCTTACAACCAGTAAACATAGAACGCATATTTGTTACATTTGCTGTATCAAAATTTGATAAATCTAATTCGGCTAGTGCTTGACAATAAGAAAACATGTATTGCATATCTGTTACTTTTGTTGTATCAAAATTTGTTAAATTTAAGGAGGTTAGTAATCGGCAATTATAAAACATATCACTCATATTTGTTACATTTGTTGTATCAAAGTTTGATACGTTTAATGAGGTTAGTAATTGGCAATTATAAAATGTATTACTCATATTGGTTACATTTGTTGTGTCAAAGTTTGATACATTTAATGATGTCAATCCTGTACAAAAATAAAACAGATAACTCATATCTATTACATTTGTTGTGTCAAAATATGAAAAATCAATATTTTTTAATTTATTACAATAATAAAACATTGAACTCATGTCTATTGGTGCCTTAACTTTTGATTCATCTTGTCCTATATATAATTCATATAGACCATTACTATCAGAATCATAGTACCAAGCAATTACTGAATTATTCCCTTTTTTTGATACATCCCATGAACCTATACAGTCAATAGGTACTGTTTTACTATTTACAAATGTTATGGTTTCTATTGTATTATTTTTTATAGGACCATTAAGATAGTCGTACGTAAATGAATATGGGGAATAAGTAATAATCTTATTGTAATTATTATAATCATTATGCATTAATCTATCAACATAATAATCATCATAGGGAAATTTGATAACAAAATTTAACATTTTATTTATTGGTAGTGTTATTCCATCTTTATACTTAAATTCTATGTCTAATGTTACTATTGAATTCCCACTTATTAAGTCTCCTATTTGATAATTTGAAGTTGTATATGTAATATTAGTATTTGAAAAAGTGGTATTTAGCAAATCATCAATTTCCTTATCTAATTGTGAAAAATTTTTCACTGTTACTTGTACTTTTACTGTAGAATTTAAATTAGGAAGACTTATTCCTCCTGAGATAGTATTATAGTTGTATGCAATGTTTGAAGTAATTGCACCATCATTTGTTGTATCATTAACTACAGCATTTATTATTCTTATGTCTGTTCCATATTTATAAGCTAGATCACCTGATACTGATAAAGTTTTTGATAAAGATGAGTATCCTATGGAAATTAATCCACACAAAAGAAACATTAATATAAATATAAAGTTGTTAATGACTCTTTTATTCATATATACTCTCCTATAATATATATTATAGCATAAAAAAAGAATAAAAGCTTATAAACTTCTATTCATTACATTATTTTTACTTAATTTAATCTATTTGCTGTGAACCTACAAAATAATATTCACCATCTGAATTCTTTTTAAAAGAAAATTTATACTTTGAAAAGTTGTTATAATTTGATTCATCTATTTTATATTCTCGCATTTTATTAAATATATAATTTCCTTCTTCAACAGCTATTTCTTCTACTACTCCATCATATTCAATATTTGGAAAATCTAAATCACTTGAGAGCATTTTTATATCTTTATATATTGTTATTTTATTATCAGTTTCTGGAACTATATATGCAACACTATAATACACATAAGCAACTTCATCATTTGTTTCTACATTATATATGTATGTAGCTACATCACTTCCTGAAGTTCCTCCACAAGATGCTTCTTGCTTAAAGAACATTTTTACACTGTCACTATATGAGTATGTTGGACATTTTCCTATAGTTGAAGGAATATTTTCCAGTTTTTTTCCAAAAAGCTTTAATGATACTTTATCTACATCTTCTAACTTTTTCTGATGATTATTTTTAAATACTGTTCAGTATTTTCTCCTCTTCCATTTAAAACACTAATTTGAGAGTTTATCCAATCACTAATATATGGCTCACTTTTCCATTCATCTCCAGTTATTGGTTCCCATTCTAAGTTTCTTAATGTAATTAATAATTTATCGCTTTCAGATAGCTCTCCTTTAAATAGTTTAAATGGATATCTATAACTATTAGTTATTCCAAATTTAGTTATTGTTTTGTTTGAATTTATATATTCTCTAATTGCATCTTTTGAATATTGTATTATCAAATCAGAAGAATAACTATTATCAGTGTCAGATACAGTATTATTCTTTTCTGTTGTTTGTGTTTCTTCTTCATTTGTTTCCTGATCTTTTATTTCATTTTTATCTCCATAATTGTTTACTTTACTTTGATTATATTTGCTTTGTTCCAC
This sequence comes from uncultured Bacillota bacterium, assembly GCA_946617625.1. Taxonomy (GTDB): domain Bacteria; phylum Bacillota_I; class Bacilli_A; order RF39; family UBA660; genus RUG14891. Next base: position 15,520 of record CAMOKF010000019.1, on the reverse strand, counting down.
CATAAAGAAAAGTAATCCAAGAATAGTTAATAAAACTAATACTAATATAATAACAGCTATTATTATAATTCTTTTTTTATTATTCTTTTTCTTATCATTTTCATTTTGTGCTTGTACATTATTTTCAAACTCTTCCATATCTATTCTTCTTATTCTTTGATAATAACATATAAAAAAGATTATAGTTTTATCTCTCTATAATCTTTTTTGTAAATTTACATATTAAATTCTTCTATCTTAGATATAAACTCTTTTTGTAGTTCTTCTAATCTTTCATTTGTACTAGCTTCAAATCTAGCTGTTATATTAGGTCCAGTATTAGAAGCTCTTACTAAAGCCCAACCATCATCGAATAATACTTTAATACCATCAATAGTTAAGTAATTATATCCTTGTTCTTTAGCATATTCTCCAATTTTCTCTACTACTCCAAATTTAACATTATCAGGTGAAGTAAACTTCAATTCTTCTGTTGAATAATATTCATTAATTCCTTCTAATAATTCTTCTACACTTTTATCAGTATTAGATAAAATCTCTAACATTCTAAGACCAGCATATAATCCTGAATCAAATCCAGGCCATCTATCTCTAAAGTAAACATGTCCAGATAACTCTCCTCCAAAAGGTAAATCATCATCTCTAACCTTTGCCTTAGTATAAGAGTTACCTGTTCTATAACAAATACCTTCTCCACCTAGTTTTTCAATTTCATCACTTAATGATTTAGAACATTTAACATCATATAAGAACTTTTTATTAGCTACTTTATCAATAATATCTCTAATAACTATAATCATATATTTATCAGTAGGAATAAATGTACCATTAGAAGTAACTAATCCCATACGATCTCCATCACCATCAAAAGCTAAACCAATATCTGCTCCTACTTCAATAACTTTTTTCTTTAATTGATCTAAGTTTTTCTCAACACATGGATCTGGATGATGATTAGGGAATGTTCCATCACTATCATCATTAATACATACTAAATCAATTGGAAACATCTCATATAATTTTTTAGCAATTATAGATGTAGTACCATTTCCTGGATCAATAACAGCTTTAACTCTTCTCTCTCCAAAATTAAAGTTTGTTCTAAATAATTCTACATAATCAGGTTCTATATTATATGACTCTTCACTACCTGATCCAGATATAAAGTCACCTTCTAAAATATAAGCTAAAAAGTCTTGTATTTCTTGTCCTTTACAATTACCTGATTCATCAAAAGCAAATTTAAATCCATTATCATCTTTTGGATTATGAGAAGCAGTAACCATTACTCCACTATATACTTTTAACTTAATACAAGCATAGTAATACATTGGAGTAGTTACTAATCCTAAACTAATAACATCAATACCAGACTCCATAATACCAGTTTTTAAAGCAGTATATAATTCATCACTACTTAGTCTATTATCATGACCTATAACAGCTTGTGTTTTACCTATAGATCTAATATAACTACCAAAACCTCTACCGATAGTATAAGCAGTATCACTATCTATCTCTATAGGATAAATACCTCTAATATCATAACCCCTAAATATATTCCTATTGATATCTTGTTTGTACCTGTACATTCTTAATCACTCCATTCTTTAATTTATTTAAAGTATAATCTAAGTTATACTGAAATAACTCTATTAAAGGTTCTCTAAATTTAACTTCTAATTTATTATCTTTAATATTCTTATCTAAATTAGCTATATATAGATTTCTTAAATTCTTATTAAGAATAATTCCATTATTTAAATAATAATTAAGATTCATATCATCTTTAGATTCCATCTCTTTAACTTTAGATGATATAGCATCATAAAAATTACTATTCATAAAAGAACTCTTTTTACTTCTTAAATCTATTTCTAAGAATTCTCTCATAAACATAGAATTAATATCTACTATATGATTAGCCATTATTTTTTCTCCAATATCTAGTGCTGGAGAAATATTAGAAGGAAATGATGTAGCAAGTAATAGTAATCTAGCTACTTCTTCCTTAATATCTATATCATCATTACTACCATATAATAAATAATCATTTATCTCTCTAGCAGTACCCATCTTAGTCATTTTATCTAAACATATCATTAAACCATCAATAAGTATATTATCTTCTTCAAATCTCTTTGGTTTAATAACTTTACCCTCTGGACCTAGAATAGCTTTCTTCATTTACTTCACCATCCTAATACAATGTTATCATATAAATATAAAAATAGACAAGTTTAAACAAAAAAAGACTATTTAGTCTTTTTTCTTTTCTTTAGTTCATTTTTTATAAATTGAACACCTTCAGATATTTTTTTACTATTGATTGAAACTAAGTTTGGATATGACTTTAACAAACGATTAGTAAGCATACCATTATTCTTAATAAACAAAAATACTTCTTTCTTTATTTCTATAGTTGAGTCCATATTAATAATCTTATAAATATTATTTTTAAGTCCTAAAACAATTCTAATTGATAAAACTAAATCAATAATAAACATTATTATTAATATTAAACTTATTATAGTTAATACAGAATAATTCATTGAATAAATAAAACTAGTAATTAAAGGATTAATAAACTTAACAATAAATACTCCAGCTATTCCAAACAATACTCCATTTAATAAACATACTCTTCCATTTAAATTAAATTTTCTTTTTGAATAATCCCACCATCTTAAATTAAATAATTTTTCTAATACATAACTTGTAATATATTCCAAAATACTACAATAAACCATACTCATAATAAATAAAACTATATAATCATCTGCATATCTAGCTAAAGTATTAATAAGTATTAATGAACCAGTACCATATATTGGAAGATATGGACCTATTAAGAAACCTCTAGTCCATGTAATTTTTTTATTTCTAATAGAACAATAAGTAATTTCAAATATATATCCAATAACACTATATATATAAAATATTAAAAAAATACATAGTAAATTATACAAATTACCACCTCTATTTTATTATATTAAAAAATAATAATAATTAAAACAAAAAAAGGAGATAAATCTCCTTATTCAAATATTGGCATAATTACAGGAACAACATTTTTCTTACGAGAAACGCATCCTTCAACAAAGAATCCTTCACTTACATCTTTATCATCATATGCAAGCTTCATGTATTCTTCACCTTTAGAATTATATATTACATAACTACCATTTTCTATGATATCAGTTATATATAAACACATAAGTGGATATCCATTCTTTTCACATTCATTATCTAATACTTTAATATATTCATCCATTTCTTTCTTCATATCATCAAAGTTCATAGTAAAGAATTGTCCTATACCAAATTTCTTATCACCTACAGTAAATAACTTAAAGTCATTATATAATACTTGTTCTTTAGTCATTCCTTCTACACTAGTACCAGCTTTTAACATATCCATACCATATTTTTGATAATCAACTGCAGCAATATCAGCTAATTCTTTAACAGCAACTTCATCTAATGCAGTAGCAGTAGGACTCTTTAGTATTAATGTATCAGATAAAATACCAGATAATAATGCACCAGCTATATTCTTAGGTACTTTAATACCTCTTTCTTTAAACATAGTATAAACAATTGTACAAGTAGAACCAACAGCCATATTTCTATAATTAATAGGTTGTGAAGTACTTAAAGAACTTAATGCATGATGATCAAATATTTCTACTATTTCAGCTTCATCAATACCTTCAGCACTTTGTAAAGGTTCATTATGATCTACTAAGATAACTTTCTTAGGATCTTTTTTACTTAAATCTCTCATTCTAAGTAAACCTAAACATTTATTATCTTTATCTACAATTGGATAATTAGTATGTTGTAATTTTTCATTTACTTCATTAACACTAGATACAAAATCTGTTTCTTCAAATTTTACTGGTTCAAATGTTCTAACCATAGTTTTAATATAATTAGTTAATCCAATTAATTTAGCTATATGATAAGAATCATATGGAGTTCTAATTACATTAATCTTATATTTCTTAGCTAATTTTAAATGTTCTTCTTTAATTTCAGAGTCACCTGATAAAATTAATAATTTAACTTTTCTATTAACTGCATGTTCAATAACACTATGTCTATCTCCTACTATTAAAACTGTATCTTCACTAATAGTTACAGTATTAATAAATGTAGTACTTCTATAAGCAGCTACTAATACATGTCCTACTATTTCATCATTAACTTTATTTAGAGATTCACCTTTTAATACTTTAATAATATTATCATAAGAAGTATATAATTCTTCTATGTTTTCATTAATCATTGTATGAGATAAATCTTTTAAGGTAATTAATCCTAATAACTCTCTATTATCTTTACATACAGGTAATCCAGTTAATTCTTCTTTTAACATATATTGATATGCATCATAAATAGAAGCATTCTCATTAATTAAAAACTCCTTATTATAACTTACATCTCTAATTTGTAATTTAACATCATTTAAATATTCTGGAGTCTTAATTTTAAAATGTTTTAAAGCATAAGCAGTTTCTTTATTAACATCACCTAATACTCTAGGTTCAGTATCAAATCCCAATTTATTCTTTAAGTAAGATAATCCAATAGCAGACATAGTAGCATCTGTATCAGGTCTCTTATGTCCAAATATAAATGTTTTACTCATATAGTTTCCTTCTTTCTCTGGGTATGATTATAACATAAAACATATGTAAAATAAAGATTTAGACAAAAAAAAGAGATAATAACTATCTCATATAATTTATTAGTAATAAAAATAAGAATGTAGTAGCTGCACTTAATTCTTTTCTAACAGAGAATACTTTCTCATAAACAGCAGCTATATCATCTACAATATCTACTATCCAACTCTCTAAATACTTTGGTGGTGTTAATGTAATAGGAAACATATGAGTTTTAATTATATCTTCCTGCATCTTATTTAATTTAAAATACTTAGAAGCATTTAAAAAAGCTATATTAGGATGATTAGTAAGTCTTTTTATAAAGTTTTCTTCCACTACTTCATCAGTAAAAAAATCATGTAATAAAGCAGCCTCAGTAGTATCTTTATAATTTAATCTAAAAAACTTAGTAACAATGTATGAGTAATAAGCTACTCTCATACAATGATCATATCTAGTTATTCCATGATGTCTAATATCCTTTAACTTATCAAATTCACAATTATTAATAATAGGTTTAATAATATTAAAGAACTCATTATTTCCTCTATTCATCTAATCAACTCTTTTCAACACGCACTTAAATAGTACCATGTATGAAAGATATTAATCAATAAAAGAAAAAGAACCTTTACAGTATTAGACAAGGTCCTCTAACAATTTATCTAATTCATTTGATTCTTCAGTAGAAATAGATGCTGATACTTTACTATCAAACCATATAGGAACATCACTAACATTAGTGTTACTCTTAGAAGTACTTTTATTATCACTAAACATCTTTTTATTTTTCTTATGCTCTTTTTCAGTAATATTCATAGCTTCTTCTACTGTTTGAATATTAAGTCTTTTCCATTGACCAGCAATAGTTTCTACATAACTCTTTTTTAATTGTTCATTATTAATCTTAAGTACATAAGCTATTAATACATTAACTACTCCCGGAGGAAACTTTTGATCAGCTAATAAGTTTTCTATTAATCTCTTATCTCTAGCTGTAGGTTCAGCTCCCTTATATTTAGCTTTTAAAAACTGATATGGAGTTAAATTCTCAAATGCATATACTAACTTTCCTCTTTTAGAATTATCTCCTGCTGGATTTTTTAAATAACTAGGTTGTTTATTATAAATAAGTGTAGGTAAATTACCATTATTATCAAATTGATAATAATCACGACAACTCTTTCTTAATTTATTTTTATCTATTAATCCTTTTTCATTAATAGAATCTCTAACTAAATTCTGCATATCTATAGTTTTTAAATTATAAGTAAAACTTAATGCATTAATTAATTCTTTAGTTTCTTCATTAAAACATTTTTCATTCAAATTAGATTCTGGTATAGAAGAAATTAACAAATCAAAATCAATTCCTTTATTAATTAAAATATTATTAGAATCTCTCTTAGTAATATCTTCTACTTCTAATGCATTACCTCTTACAGATGCAAAAACATCATCAAAAGAAGCTGTAACATCTTCATAATCTTTCAAAGTAATTTTTGGTACTTTATAATAATTTAATAATTTATCATACTCTTTTTTACCTAAATTATTATATAAAATTATATTTAAAATGGGATGATTAAAAAACTCATTAGCACTTATAGGAGAATACAATAAATATGCATAATTATTTACTGAATCTTTCTTAATATAAGTCTTTAATAATCCAATTCCTTCTAATTTTTCTCTAGCAATTAATATATCTTGTAATTTTAATTGCATAGTAGACATTAAATGATGATGAGTAAATTCTTCACTCATAATTTGTAACTTATCTAAGTCATTAACTAAAGTATTATACAAAGATACAGCAGTATACCCTATAATAGGTTGATATAACATACTAATTAATTTTAAATCACTATCAGTAATAACAGTTTTATTAATAACTGTATATGTATCTGCTGGTAATAATGTTAAATTACTCATATTCATCACCTGACTTTATACTACATCATAAAATAAAAAAAAGAAAGCTTAACTTTCTTAAAATTTTAATAAATTTAAGACTATATTAATATCAAATCTAGTAAAATACAATAGTGTTAATGATATTAATAAAAATGGTCCAAAAGGTATTATACTTTCTTTCTTTGTATACATTATTAATAATGAAACAGGTAAAGCAATTACACTACTAACAAATATTGAAAATAATCCTACTACTGGACCTAATAATAGTCCAAAAGTAAACATCATTTTAATATCTCCTCCACCTAACGATTCTTTCTTTAATATAAGATTACCTATAATCATTATTAGATACATTATAAGAAATAGAAATAATCCACTAGCTACATGTAATAGCATTCCTTCTAATCCATCTTTAAATAAAGTAATAAGTATAAAATAGCAATTAAAGAAAATTAATACTTCATCAGAAATAATGTAATAAGTTAAATCACTTACAACTACAATCATTAATAGAGAAATAATTCCAAAAGCTATTAATAAGTCATAAGATAATCCAAATACATAATAAGCTACTACAAATAAAAATCCTGTAAAAAACTCATTAAATACTTCTAAACTATCTAATCTATTATTACACATAGAACATCTTCCACTACATGCAAAATATGAAAATAATGGAATTCTTTCATATAATTCAAATTGATATCCACAATGAGGACATTTTTCTTTTTTAAATATTTTTTCATTGTTAGGTAGATGTTTACCTATTTTATTAAATATTGAACCAATAGTAATACCTATAGCAAAAAAGAAGAACATATATAATAGTTTCATATATATCCCTCCTATTGAACAGCTGAATAAATTGCAAACATTGGTTGAACTATAGATATCAAGATAACACCAACAACTCCTGCTAAGAATACTATTAATAATGGTTCAATTAAACTCTTCATTTGATCAATGATATTTTTATGTAATCCTTGGAAGTGTGTTGCTACTTTTTCCATCATTTGACCTAATTGACCAGTAGATTCACCAGTAACAATCATTTCATACGCAACAACAGGTATTGCCCATTCACCTCTAAAGGCACTAGATATAGTATCACCTTTACCTAAATTAACTAGAGTTTTATTAATAATTCTAATATATATTTCATTAGTAGTAATCTTTGATAATATCTCCATTGAATCAGTAATAAATACTCCATGGTTTAATAGTGATGCAAAAGTCTTAGTAAAGTTTGCTACTTCATTATAAATGATAATATTACCAAATACAGGTAAATGCATTAGAATAGTTTGAATTACAACTCTAAATGATTGAACTTTCTTATATAAATATACAAATACTCCAACAAAAATACCTATACCAAGAATTAAGAATAAATAATAATTTTTAATAAAATTAGAAATATTTAAAATAGTTTGTGTAAGCGCTGGAAGAGATGCTCCTTGTTCCTCAAACATTGATGAGAACTGTGGAACTAAGTAAGTTAACATGAATATTAAAACAGCAAAAGCAAGTGATAATACAACTATTGGATAAGTCATTGCAGATTTCATTTGTTTACGTGTATTATCCATAGAAGTATAATATTCAGACATATCATCTAGAATAGATGCTAAGTCTCCAGTCATTTCAGCAGTTTTTACCATGTTAATTAATAGTTTAGGGAATACATTTCCTTGAGCATCTAATGCATCAGAGAAGTTTTCTCCTTTTAATAACTCATATACTAATTGAGTAAAATTCTTACGTAATGATTTTTTAGTAGTTTGTTTAGCAAGAATCTTTACAGAATCAACTAATGGAATACCAGCTCTAATATATGTAGATAATTGAGTAAGAGCAAAAGATAATTCTCCAGCTTTAATCTTATTACCTATATTAATATCTATATCCATTTTACTACGTTCTTGAACATCTAAAACTTCATATCCTAATTGCTCTAAGAAACTACGTGCATCTTCTAAAGATTCAGCATCAATAGTACCTTGTTCTTTTTTATTAACTCCATTAACAATAGTATATTTAAATCCTTTTAGTGGAGTTCTCTCTCTCTTAGTACCTCTATTAACACTAGAAGAAACACCAGCAAAAGCATTCATATCTGGAGTTTGTGGAAGAGGATTATCAACTGGAGGTTGAGCCTGAGTATAATCAATATTATTATTAGGAACAGCAGCATTAGCCTCTTCCCTTTTTAATTCTTGTTTATCTTTAGCCTCTAAAACTTTATCTTCAGTTTTATTAAAAACCTTTGCAGGTACACTTATAATCTTATGAATTACATGATAAATAAATATAAATGGTGCTAGTACTTTATCCATACTCTAACCTCCTATTATTCTATTTTATTGTAGCATAACAAAACATTTTTTTAAATAATAAATTAACTTTTTATAATTTTTTTCATAGAATAAATTAAAGAGGTGTTTATATGTATCCAAATACTTATATAAGACCTAGTTTATTTAGTACCCTAAAAAATATAGGATGGTCAAATATATTAGATGGTACACAAAAGACTTTAGGTGTTATTAATCAAGCCATACCAATTGTATATCAAGTAAAACCAGTAGTATCTAACGTAAGATCAATGTTTAAAATTGCTAGTGCAATAAATAGTCCAACAGAAAGTAATAATATAAAAAGTTCTACTCCTAAAAGTAGTAATCCAGTATTTTACATATAAAAAGAAGAAACTATTGTTTCTTCTTTTGTTCGTATTTAGCAATAAATTCTTTTTTATAATCTAAAAATCTATCTTCTTTAATTGCTTCTCTAATTTCTTCTACTAATTTTACTAAGAATCTTATATTATGAATAGATATTAATCTACCACCTAACATTTCATCAGTAGTAATTAAATGTCTAATATAAGCTTTAGTATAATTACGGCATGTATAACAATCACAGCCTTCTTCTAAAGGAGATAAATCTTCTTTATATTGTGCATTATTAAAGTTAATCTTACCTGTTCTAGTGAAAGCTTGTCCATGACGAGCAATACGAGTAGGAAGAACACAATCAAATATATCTATTCCTCTTTCTACTCCTTCTAGAATATCTATAGGATCTCCTACACCCATCAAATATCTAACTTTATCTTCTGGAAGATATTTTACACCATACTCAATCATTTTATACATAGTAGGTTTATCTTCTCCAACAGAAGTACCACCAATACTATAACCATCAAAATCCATTTTAACAGTTTCTTTACAACTATATTCTCTTAAATCTTCAAACTCTCCACCTTGTACAATACCAAATAAAGATTGTCTAGGATTATTATGAACTTTTTTTCCTCTTTCAGCCCATCTTAAAGTACGTTCTACACTATTTTTCATATATTCATATGATACAGGATAAGGAGGACATTCATCAAATGACATAGCTATATCACTATCTAATTTATTTTGTATTTGAATAGATAATTCAGGAGTTAAGAATAAGTCTTTACCATCTATATGACTTTTAAAATGAACTCCTTCTTCAGTAATATCCTTTTCTTTATTTTTTACTAAAGAGAATACTTGGAATCCACCACAGTCAGTAAGAATAGGTCCATCCCAATTCATAAATTTATGAAGTCCACCACAATGATCAATAATGTCTTCTCCAGGTCTTAACCATAAATGATAAGTATTAGCTAAAATTATTCCACAATGCATATCTTTTAATTCTTCAGGAGATAATGACTTAACTGTAGCTTTAGTACCAACAGGCATAAACATAGGTGTTTCATAAGTCCCATAATTAGTTTCTAAAGTTCCATATCTAGCTTTATTATCTTTATGAATTAAATTATATTTTACTTTCATAATTAATCCTCCTATTTAATAAGCATAGCATCTCCAAAGGAGAAAAATCTATATTTATTTTCAACCGCTATTTTGTATGCATTAAGTATATTTTCTCTACCTGCTAAAGCACTAACTAACATAACTAATGTACTTTTAGGTAAATGGAAATTAGTTATTAATGCATCAATTCCCTTAAATTTATAACCCGGATAAATAAATATTTTAGTCCATCCATTACATTCAACAAATCTATCATGTTCACTCATAATAGTTTCAAGTGTACGAGTACTAGTAGTACCTACAGCTATTATTCTATTACCAGATTCTTTAGTTTTATTTAGTAGTTCTGCTACCTCTTTTTTCATTGAATAAAACTCACTATGCATTTCATGTTCTTCAACATTAGATACACTTACAGGTCTAAAAGTACCTAAACCAACATGTAAAGTAATATAAGCTATATTAATCCCTTTATCTTCAATTCTTTTTAATAAATCCTTAGTAAAATGAAGTCCAGCAGTAGGAGCTGCTGCGCTACCTACTTCTTTAGCATATACAGTCTGATACCTAGATTGATCATCAAACTTTTCATGTATATATGGAGGAAGTGGCATAGTACCTAATTCTTCTAATATTTCCATTAATATACCAGAATATAATAATCTAAAATGACGAATACCCTCATCATATTCTCCAATACATTCTGCTTTTAATTTACCTTCTCCAAAAGAAACAATAGTACCAACTTTTACTCTTCTTGCTGGTTTAACTAAACATTCCCAGTCATCACCTGCAATATTTTTTAAAAGTAATACTTCAATAACTGCACCAGTTTCTTCTTTGACTCCAATTAATCTAGCAGGTAATACTTTTGTATCATTAAGTACTAATGTATCCCCTGGATTTAAATAATCAATTATATCAGTAAATACTTTATGTTCAACTTCACCAGTATTCTTATCAAGTACTAATAGTCTTGAAGAATCTCTAACCTTAAGTGGAGTTTGAGCAATTAATTCTTCTGGTAAATAATAATCAAAATCTTCTGTTGTCATAAATACACCTCACACAATAGAAAACACTGAAATAAATCAGTGCATATTATACTATTTTTTTCTAGGAATTTCAAGTAGATCATAAGCCTTATCAGTAACAACTCTTCCTCTACTTGTTCTTTTTAATAGTCCCATCTGTAATAGATAAGGCTCATATACATCTTCTATAGTAGTAACTTCTTCACCAATTGATGAAGCAATAGCTTCAATTCCTACAGGACCACCATTAAATTTATTAATAATTGCTAATAATAATTCATGATCTGTATTATCTAAACCTAAGTAATCAACTTTAAGTCTATCTAAAGCATCCATTGTTATTTCATTACTTACTACACCATTATTTCTAACTAAAGCAAAATCTCTAACTCTTTTAAATAATCTATTAGCTACTCTAGGAGTACCTCTACTTCTTTTAGCTAATTCAAAAGCTGCATCATCATCTATTTTAACATCTAATACTCTAGCAGTTCTTTTAATTATACTTTCTAATTCTGGAACTGTATAATATTGTAATTTAGATATAATACCAAATCTATCTCTTAATGGACTAGATAAATCTCCAGCTCTAGTAGTAGCACCTACTAAAGTAAATGGAGGTAAATCTATTCTAATATTTCTACTATTACCTTCACTACCAACAATTATATCTAATGAAAAGTCTTCCATAGCTGGATATAATATTTCTTCAATATATCTAGGCATTCTATGTATTTCATCAATAAATAATACATCTCCAGGTTCTAATGAAGAAAGAATAGCAGCTAAATCTCCAGTTTTCTCAATACTAGGTCCACTTGCAGTCTTAATATGAGTACCCATCTCATGTGCAATTATAAAAGCTAAAGTAGTTTTTCCTAAACCAGGAGGACCATATAATAAAACATGATCTAAAGGTTCATTTCTAATTTTAGCAGCTTCTACAAATACTTTTATATTTTCTTTAACATCAGTCTGTCCAATATATTCTTCAATAGTCTCAGGCCTAATAGTATTATCAAGTTCTTTATCATCAAATAAAGAATAATTAGTTACAACACTCTCATCTTTCATGATAGACCTCCTATCTTAATAATAATTTTAAAGCATCTTTTACTTGATCTTCTAATTTTAATGAAGTATCTACTTTAGCAAGTACAGGAACAATTTCTTTTTCTTTGTATCCTAAACCAACTAAAACATCTTTTAATTCACTTTCAGTAGCTACTTGATCATCACTTATACCAACACCAATAAACTCTAATTTTCCTTTTAAATCTAAAATAATCTGTTTAGCTAATTTATCCCCAATCTTAGGAAATTTCTTTAAATATAAAACATTTTCTCTTTCAATAGCATCCATAATACCTTGAATAGAACCAGTAGATAAGAAAGGTAAAGCCATCTTACAACCTAAACCTTTAACACTAATAAGTTTTAAAAATAAACTTTTTTCTTCTAATGTTTTAAATCCATATAACAAATGTTCATCTTCTTGTATTTGTTGATAAACATATACTTTATAAGTTTCTCCTAATTCAAATGCATATGGATTAGATACATATATTAAATATCCAACACCATTACAATCTAATACAATAGCATTAGTCTTAATACTTGCTATCATACCTTTTATATAGTCATACATATAATCAACTCCATAATTATTATAAACTAAATAAACTAATTAAGTAAAGACTATCGAACATTTTTTTGATAAAAAATAAAAAGAGTTTATACTCTTTTTATTAAAAATTAAAATTATTAAGAACCACTCCAACACCCAATAGTTCCATATGATTCAACAGTACAATGCCAAGAGTTTTTTTCAGCGGAAACATAACCATCTAAATAAATAATTAAAGAAAAATCTAATGTTTCGCACTTAAAAACATCATGATCATAGTAGTTGAAGTGACAATATGAACTTCCAAAAGCACTTAATAGAGTTGCTCTATTCTCTTCAAAATATGGAGATATACATTGTCCTGTACTTGAATTATAATATTCTGATTTACAATTGGAAGAATATTCATCATGTGTTTCAAGTCCTCTTATCGAATATGTTCCAGCTACCAATCCAGGATATTCAGCTGCCATATCCTCTGATATTTCAAAACCTACATAAGCTTCCGATATTAATTCATTAGATAAAACAATTTTTAAGAAAAATGGGTATATTACCCCTCCTGCACCATTAATATCTGCCCAATCTGCCATTGCTTCTGTAGGAGTTAATCTAGCATGTACTCCATTTGGAATAGCTTGTCCAAAAAACATTGTATCAGTTACTATATAGTTTCTTACAACAACTGCAGTACTATCAGCTTGTTCGTAAGTAACACTAAAAGTTAAAGAAATTGTTTGATCACTGCCAGGTAAATCAGTAGCTTCTAAATCAGTTCTATACTCAACTCTTACTTTATATGTCTCGGTACTTCCATGAGCTAATAAATGTTTATTAGCTACATCTATACCATCAGCATATTTAATTGAATAGCTTAGATATTTTTCTTGTGCTTCTGTTAAACCTGTATTACTAAATGTTTGTATCATCGCATCTATTGTACCTTCATTTACTGCATCAACAGTAAACTCATAATAATCTCCAGGCATATTCAAGGTAACATTATAAGTAACCTGTGTATCGTTATTACTAATTACTGGAATACTTGCAGTAACACTACCACTTTTTACTTGTACGTTTTCAAAGTGTACATCCCATGTATTTCTTGCTATTGTAGAATTACCAGTAATTGACAAAGTTGCAGATATCGCAGAAAAACCTACACTAATAATAACAATTAATAATAAAATTAATAATAATTTTTTTCTTTTCATATTATAGACACCTCTATCATATTAACTATAACATAAAAAAGATTGGATTACCAATCTTTTATCCAATTCTAAATGCTGGATCTATAGCATATCCATGTCTTGCTTCACAAACCATAATATATCCTCCTGGACCAACTCTATTAAAATCAGTATTACTATTACTTACACAATTACGTAAATGATATAGCCAACTACACTTATCAGCTAAAGCATAATTAATAGTAGTAACATTATTATCATAATACTAAGTAATAATATAAAACTACGATGCTATATATACTAAAGATGGATATACATGAACAACACCATCAGTAACTATTTTATATAAATTAGCAAAATAATTCTCATTTAAATCTAAAGAATATCTCCAGCTCCCAAAAAAATCATCATCAACAACATATTCTTTTTTATAAATTAGGCCATCAAATTTTTGGTTTTTCCCTAAATTTGAATCATAATAAAGAAAACCATCAAAAAAACAATCGAGATTAAGTTCTTTAATACTATCTACTAATTCAGCTTTAAAGCATAAATAATTATTATCATCATAACTTGTGCAAATATTGTTAAATTCCCTTCCAAAAATATTAGTTGTAGTAAGGTTTTCTGGAACTATCAGCTCTATAGTATCTTGATATACTTTTTCATCTGTATTTTGAGTTGATGAACAATTTTTATTATCAATACATTCTTTACTAACAATATCACCAACATAATTTATGATTTGAGTATCTTGAACATTAGTTATTGGATTATAACCATTACTATGAAAAACAAGCTTAATAGAATGTGGTACTTCCTTGCTATTACCATCAGCTTGTATATAATTAACACTAAATGTTAAAGAAATAGTTTGATCAGAATCAGGTAAATCTGTAGAATCTATATCATTTCTATATTCAACTCTTACTTTATATGTAGCACTACTTCCGTGAGCTAATAAATGTTTATTTTCAACATCAATACCATTCGCATATTTAATTGAATAGCTTAGATATTTTTCTTGTGCTTCTGTTAAACCTGTATTACTAAATGTTTGTATCATCGCATCTATTGTACCTTCATTTACTGCATCAACAGTAAACTCATAAAAGTCTCCAGGCATATTTAAAGTAACATTATAAGTAACCTGCGTATCATTATTACTAATTACTGGAGTACTTGCAGTAACACTACCACTAGTTACTTGTACATTTTCAAAATGAACATCCCAAGTATTTCTTGCTATTGTAGAATT
>CAMOKF010000018.1 GCA_946617625.1 uncultured Bacillota bacterium | reverse complement strand
AATAGGAATTGGTTATGCTTATATTTCAACAAATTTAAGTATATTGACCAATCTTGCTTTTAGAACTAATAACTGGAATATATACTTTGATAATATTATTGAAAAGAATGGATCAGAGTTTGTTACTACACATCCGGAAACTAGTGGTACAAATACTACAGACATAAGTTTTACAGTTAATCTCCCAAAACCAGGAGATTATTACGAATTCTATGTTGATATAGTAAATGATAGTGATATTGATGCCATGGTATCACTTGTTACAAAAAATAATTTAACATCTTCTCAACAGCAGTACGCTGAATTTTTAATTACTTACTTCGATGATGCAGAAATACAAGAAAATAATTTACTTGAAAAAGGAATAACAGACAAACTAAAAGTACTTGTTAGATATAAAACTGATATAACTAAAGAAATACTAGAAAGTGAAAAAGAGCCAATTAATATATCTTTAGAATTAGAATATACAAGTGCAGACAAAAATGCTAAAAAACGAGATAGAAATTATGTAGAAATCATTGATGGTAGCGATTTGAAAGTTAAAATGAAAGAATTAGCAAATGGAAGTCCTATACAACATTTTAGAAGAGTATACGAAATAAGTAGTTCAAACAAAATAGATGATAATAAAATATCAACTGGCACATCAAATAAAGATGTATATGCATGGTATGATTCAGGTTATATAAATGTATATAGTGACACATTTGATGATATATATTTTACAAATTTAGCATATATGTTTCAATATTATACAGATTTAATAGATATAGATTTAAAAGGATTTGCCACTGATAAAGTAGAAAATATGACTTTTATGTTTGAAGGAGCAACATCACTAGAAAAAATATTAAATGATAGTAGTCTAAATTATGAAAATCTCGAAGATGCTTATGGGGCCTTCAAAGATTGTACATCTCTAAAATATATTACAATAACACTAAAATCAAATAAATTAAAAGATTTATCAAGTATGTTCTATGGTTGTACAGCATTAAAAACAGTGAGTTTAATAGTTCCCATTGAATTGATTGAGAATATGGACTCAATGTTTATGAATTGCACGTCACTAGTAAATGTAAGCTTTAGAGATCAAAAAAATGAAGATACTGTAACAAAAAATTTAAAAAGTGTTGAATCAATGTTTGAAAATTGTACGCAATTAGAAACTATTGGATTATATAGATTTGATTTTACAAATCTAGAATATATATATAAAATGTTTTACGGATGTAGTAGATTAGAACAAATTGTGATAAACCCTTCAATGGATGTAAATATTCAAAAAGCAGTAACTGTATTCCAAACTGGATACGATATATTTACAGGATGCACATCACTGTCTGGAGGAAATGGAACAATTTATGATGAAAATCACACCAATAGTGACTATTTTACAGTAGATGGAATGAGATTTGATAAAACAACTAATAGCTGGGTAGCAGATAATACAGTAAAAGGTTATCTAAGAACAGAACTTGAGATAGATTAATAGAAAGGTAAGAAACTATGAAAAAGAATAAAAAAACAACATTTTTAATTATATTAGTTCTATTTATAGCAATAGGATTTGCTTATCTTTCTGCATCATTAGGTATTATAGGTCAAGGTAGATTTAATCCAGCAGAATGGGGATTATATTTTAATAATTCAAAACTAATATATTATGACAAAGATAAAGACCCATATATTGACGATTATCTTCAGTACACAATTAACGAGAATGGAGTAGAATTCGAAATAAATGCTGAATTAGAATATCCAGGAGATTATTATGTTATAAATGTCGACATAGTAAATGCTGGAACTATAGATGCTGTAGCAAATATCATCAGTGTAACAGGCTTAACAGAAGAACAAGAACAATATGCTGATTATGAAATAATGTTTGCAGATAAGCAACCTATCACACAAGGAATATCACTAAAAGCAGGAGAAACTGATACAATTTCAATACTATTAAAATATAAAGAAGATGTTACAGAAGAGATTATTACGAAAGAAAATAAAACTGCAACATTTACAATAGGTTTAGAATATCAAGCAGGTAAAGGAACAACTAGAGAAAAAAGGAAGGCACTTTTAAAAGACGGCCCAACAGTTAATGCTAAAATTAAAGAAGTGGCAGGGCCATCATCTGCTGAAGTATCATGGGATGATACTAATGTCAAAGCTATTAAAAGAAGCTATACTATAAAAGATGAAAATAGAATAGATAATAATTTAATATCAACAACTTCTTCTGAAGCACCAATTTACATATGGTTTGAAGATGGAACAATTTATTATTATGCAGATACATATGACGACATTATTATGAATGAAGATAGTTCAGAATTATTCAGAGGATTTGAAGATTGTTATGAACTAGAAGTAGGAACATTAGATTCAAGTAATGTAACAGATATGAGCTATATATTTACAAACGACTGGAAAGTATTAGAACTTGATACTTCAAAATGGAATACATCAAATGTAACAAATATGGCTCATATGTTTGAATCGTGTTATGAATTAAAATCACTATATATACCCTTCTTCTATACTGATAATGTAGAAAATATGAATAGTATGTTTGCAATGTGTACAAGTTTGTCAACGATAAATTTAGGTAACAATCCTACTGTATTTAATACAGAAAACGTAACTAATATGGACAATATGTTTTTTAATTGTTTTGTCTTAACAGACATACCAACAACTCAAACAGGAATACAATTTAATACATCAAATGTAACATCTATGCAAGGTATGTTTGAAGGTATGTTAACAATAGAAGAACTTGATATACATAGTTTTAATACAAGTAAAGTAACAAATATGTCATCAATGTTTGAGGGATGTAAAAAGCTAAAAAAGATCATTGTATCAAGTAATTTTGATACTAGTAATGTAACGAATTCAACAAATATGTTCTATGATTGTTTATCAATTGTAGGAAAAGATGGTACAACTTATGATAGTAATCATATAGATGTAGGTTATGCACATGTAGATGGATGGAATGGACCTGGATATTTTACACCAGATGTATTTTAAACTATTTAAAAAAAATATATAATGTATTATAATTATAATAGGTGATGATATGAAAAATGTAGGAAAAGTATTAATGCTTATAGCATTACTATTAATTGCTGTAGGAGTAGGAATTAATTTTTATCAAACTATGTTTGCTAAACCTGAAGAAAGTACTCAAGAAGATACTGTCGAAGAAGAAACAACAACAGAAGTTAGTTTAGATGATTATACAACAAAAATTAATGAACAATTATCTAGTTTTATTATGTATTATTATAATGAAGCTACTGATAATGGAGTTGATTTACTAACAGATTCAACTAAAAGATTAGCTCTAGTTAATCTAATGTTAGAACAAAATGGTACTGCTTTAGATAGTGAAGGTAATGCATTTAAATATGTACCAGAAGATACATATAAAGAACAATATATAACACTATACGGAAGTGATTCTAATTACACAGTTGATATGCAAACATATGCAGTAAAAGATGTAGTAGATCAAGCTCTAGGAGCAGGATATATAGGATGGGATCCAAATAGAACACCATTAACAACTAGTAAGACATTTACTGCTACAGGACAAAATAATGATAATGGTAATCTAGTAGTATCAGGAGTATATCAAGATACTGAATTATCAACAGAAACAGCTACAGGACAATTTGTAATTACTTACCAAAATGACTTCTTAGTAAGTATAGTATTAACAACACAAACACAAACTGACAATTAGTCAGTTTTTTCTTTAAAAGAATATATAATTTTGATATACTTTATAATAGGTGATAGTATGAAAAATGATTATATACTAACTAAAAAAGAAGTAATAGAAAAATATTCTTCTAATTTAAAAGAAGGATTAAAAACAAAAGAAATAGAAAAAAGAATAAATAAGTATGGAACAAATCAAATACCTAAAAAGAAAAAAGATTCCATACTAAAAATAGCTATTAATGAATTAATAGAACCAATAACACTATTATTAATAGTAGCAATTATAGCATCAGTAATAGTAGGAGAAATAGTAGATGCCATAGCTATTCTTTTCATTGTAATAGTAGATTTAATAATAGGAGTAGTAGAAGAGAATAAAGCTAATACTACTGCAGAATCACTATCTAATTTAGTTAAAGTATATGCTAAAGTAATTAGAGATAATAAAGAATCAGTAATAGATTCAATATATTTAGTACCTGGAGATATTGTATTATTAGAACCTGGAGATAAAGTTCCAGCTGATATAAGAGTACTAGAAAGTTTCAATCTAACAATAGATGAATCAACATTGACAGGAGAATCAGTATCTGTAATAAAAAATGAAAATGATATAAAAAAAGAAGTATCTATTCATAAACAAAGTAATATGTTATTTGCATCAACTAATGTAATAACTGGAAAATGTAGAGGAATAGTTACAAGTACTGGATTAAATACAGAAATAGGAAGAATAGCAGATACTATTCATAATACTAAAGAAGAAAAATCTCCTTTAACTATAAGAGTAGATAGATTTTCAAAACAAATATCTGCATTAATAGTAGTAATAGCAATTATAATTACATTTTTATTATATTATAAAGGAGTATCACCTGAAGAAATATTCTTATCAGTTATAGCTCTATCAGTATCAGCTATGCCTGAGGGATTACCATTAGCACTTACAATGGCTCTTACTATAGCATCTAATAAAATGGCTAAAAAAGGAGTAATAGCTAAAAAGTTATATTCAATAGAGTCATTAGGAAGTTGTACAGTAATAGCATCTGATAAAACAGGAACTCTTACAGTAAATGAACAAACAGCAAAGAAAATAATACTACCAGATAATAGTGAATATCTAATTAGTGGAGTAGGATATGAAACTAAAGGATCAGTTACAGGTGAAAATATTACTATAGCTAAAGAAATAGCTAAAATGGGTGTAATTAATAATGAAGCTCAATTAGTAGATAATAAATATATAGGAGATTCTATAGATATAGCATTCTTAGTATTAGGAAAGAAATTAAATGTATCTACTAAGAACATGAAAGAGATAAGTGAAATACCTTATGAATCAGAAAATAAGTATTCAGCAATATTCTATGAAGAGAATGGTAAAACATATTGTACTATTAAAGGATCTATAGAAAAAGTTTTATCAATGTGTAACTCTTCATATGGAGTTAAAACATTTAATACTAACAAGATAAATAGTCAAAATGAAGAATTATCTTCTAATGGTTATAGAGTAATTGCTATAGCTAAAGGAGAAGTACCTAAAAAAGATAAGTATGATGATAAAGATATAAAGAATTTTACTTTCTATGGTTTAATAGCATTTATAGATCCAATTAGAAAAGAAGTAATTGCTTCAATTAAAGAATGTAGAAATGCAGGTATAGATGTATTAATGATTACTGGAGATCATCCACTAACTGCATGTGCCATAGCTAAAGAGTTAAAATTAGTTAATAGTATGGATGAAGTAACAACAGGAGATGAAGTAGATAAATACTTATCTAATAAAAAAGAATTTGATGCATTTATAAGAAGTAAAAAAGTATTTAGTAGAGTAACTCCATTACAAAAACTAGAAATAGTTGAATCTCTAAAAAGACAAGGTGAATTTGTAGCAGTAACAGGAGATGGAGTAAATGATGCTCCAGCATTAAGAACAGCAAATATCGGTGTTGCTATGGGTAGTGGAACAGATGTAGCTAAAGAAACAGCAAATATGATAGTAATAGATGATAATTTTACATCAATAGTTAAAAGTATCAAAGAAGGAAGAACAGCTTATTCTAATATAAGAAAAATTACATACTTTTTAATATCTTGCGGATTAGCTGAAATACTATTCTTTATGTTAGCTCTAGCTCTAGACTTACCAACTCCATTAGTAGCAATCCAATTACTATGGTTAAATGTTGTAACAGATGGTATCCAAGATATATCATTATCTTTTGAAAAACCAGAGAAAGATATTATGAAAGAAGGACCTAGAGATCCAAAAGAATCATTATTTGATAAAGAATTAATGATGGAAATAGTTGTATCTGGAACTTATATAGGATTATTAGTAATAGGATTATTTATTTATTTAATTAAAGTAGCAAATGTAGATATTTCAATGGCAAGAGGATATATAATGGCATTAATGGTATTTATTCAAAATACTCATGTATTTAATTGTAGAAGTGAAAAACATTCTATCTTTTCTAAAAATGTAAAAGAAAATAGAATAGTTTATTTAGGAGTTCTAGGATCAATTCTATTAGAAATAATTGTAATGAGATCAAAATTCTTATCAAGTATATTAAAAACAGGTTTAGTACCTGTAGAACACATGATAATATTAATGCTTTTAGCATTTACAGTAATAATAGTAATGGAGATATATAAAAAAATTAGATATAACAAAGATTAGGAGTATGTTATAATACAAAGAAAGGAGTGATTCTTTTGATTACTAAAAGAGAAGATGATAAAGAAATCAATCAAACAAAAATAATAGATGAAATTAGATGTTTAGGAATAGACATGATAAATGAAGCAAAATCAGGTCATCCTGGTATTGTATTAGGAGCAGCTCCTATAATTTATACTTTATATGCTCATCATTTAAATTATGATCCTACTAATCCAAAATATTTTAATAGAGATAGATTTATAATGAGTGCAGGTCATGGGTCAGCATTATTATATTCAATGTTATATTTTGCAGGATTTGATATTTCTTTAGATGATTTAAAAGCCTTTAGAAAGATGAATTCAATAACTCCAGGACATCCAGAGTATAATAAAACACCTGGAGTAGATATGTCTACAGGACCTCTAGGACAAGGAATAGCTACATCAGTAGGAATAGCTTTAGCAGAAGCTAAACAAGAAAATATCTTTAATACAGAAGATAATAAAGTAATAGATTACTATACCTATGTTTTAGCTGGTGATGGAGACTTAATGGAAGGAGCATCATATGAAGCTTGTTCCTTAGCAGGTCACCTAAAACTAAATAAGTTAATAGTATTATATGATTCTAATGATGTATGCTTAGATGGTAAAACTAATAAAACATTTACTGAAAATATATCAATGAGATTTATATCTCAAGGATGGAATGTTATCCAAGTAGATGATGGAGAAAACATAGAAAGTATAGATTTAGCTATTAAAGAAGCTAAACAAAGTACTGATAAACCTACATTAATAGAGATAAAGACTACTATAGGAAAATATTCTAGTTTAGAAGGTACAAACAAAGTACATGGAACTCCATTAACTAAAGAAGATATAACAAGTATAAAAGAAAAAATGAAATTAAGAGATATTCCATTTACAGTATCTAAATCTTCTTTAGATGATTTAAGTTATATTATTAATGAAAGATGTAATAATTTAGTAAATGAATTTAATGCAAGAGTAGAAAAGTTACCTGAAGATAAAAAAGTATTATTAGATTATTTTATAAATGATAATAAAGAAATAAAATTAAATGATTTAATATATGAAGCACCTGAAGATAGATTAGAAGCAACTAGAGTGACATCAGGTAAAATACTTAATTCACTAGTACCTAATCATTTAGAATTAATAGGTGGAAGTGCAGATTTATTTGCAGCAAATAAAACATATGTAGAAGGTGTAGGAGACTTCAGTAGTGAAGATAGAAATGGTAGAAATATATTCTTTGGAGTAAGAGAACATGCTATGGGATGTATAATGAATGGACTAGCTCTATCAGGATTTAGACCATATGGATCAACATTCTTAAGTTTCTCTGATTACTTAAAACCAGCTATTCGTATGGCTTGTATGATGAATCTACCAGTAACATATATATTTACTCATGACTCTATAAGTGTAGGAGAAGATGGTCCAACACATCAACCAATAGAACAATTATCAAATTTAAGAACTATACCTAATCTAGATGTATATAGACCAGCTGATGCCAATGAAGTAATAGGAGCATATAAAAATGCCCTTAAGAATAATAAACCATCAGCAATCATTTTATCTAGAAATAAAACAAAAATATTAGAAAACACAAAAGTAAATGAAGTAGAAAAAGGTGCTTATATAGTATATGAACCTATAAAGAAACCTAATGGAATAGTAATGACTTCTGGAGAAGAACTACATCAAGTATTAGAAGTAGCTAAAAACCTAGAAGTAAAAGGAATATACATAAGAGTAGTATCAGTACCTAACTTAATAACATTCCTAAATCAGGATGATGAATATATAGAAAGCATAATACCTGTAGAAATAAGAAAGATAGTAGTAGAGGCAGGAACAACATATATCTGGTCTAGATTAGTATTTAATAGTAAATATATAATAGGATTAAATAACTACGGATATAGTGGAAGTAAAGATGATATTTATAAAGAAGTAGGATTTGATATAGATTCATTAGAAGAAAAAATAGAAAACTTACTTAAATAGACAAAAATAGACTCTTAATATGATTAATCTATTAATAGGTGATTATATGAGAGTCTATTTTATATTTGAAATAAAAGATGAATTTAAAAAACTATATAGAGGAAGAGAATTCAATCTATATAAAATATTAAAAAAAATATATAAGCTAAATAATAAAGAAGCAGATTATGGATATCAATTATTAAGACAAATAACAAATCCAATAAAAAAAGAAGACTTAGATAGAGATTTATATGTAAAATTACATAGAGAATACCCATATTCAAAGAAAAATAATATTCATTACTATAATCAATTATATAAAAATGAAATAAGTAGATTAAAAGTAAAAAATGCATATATAAAGTTAGAAACAGAACAAAAAGAATCTTCTTTTTTTAATATACTAAGAAATTATTCAGATAGTTATTTCGTTTGTGATTTTGAAATACCCAATTATTTTTACTTGTAAATGAATAAATAATTAGATAAAATAAAGAAGAAGAGGAGATGATATAATGTTACATGATATTTTATTATTAGTAGTAGGAATTATTATTGGTGCAGTAATAGGATTTTTCTTAGCAAGACACTTTATGCAAAAATATATTAAAGATAATCCTCCTATAAATGAAGAAATGATTAAAACTTTAATGGGTCAAATGGGAAGAAAACCAAATCAAAAACAAATTAATCAAATGATGAAATCAATGAGTAAATTTAATAAGTAAAGATAAGTATATAAGTACTTATCTTTTATTTAGTGATATAATATGAAAGAGTGGTGATATAAATGAAAGACTTTAAAGAAAAGTTAGCTAATGTTCCAACTAAACCTGGAAGTTATCAAATGAAGAATAAAGATGGAGTAATTATCTATGTAGGTAAAGCTAAGAACTTACAAAGAAGATTAAGAAGTTATTTTACAAGAACTGTAACTGGTAAAACTAAATTATTAGTTGAAGATATAGATGATTTTGATTACATAGTAACATCATCAGAATTAGAAAGTTTAATATTAGAAATAACTTTAATTAAGAAGTATGATCCTAAGTATAATATTCTTCTAAGAGATGATAAAACATATCCATATATTGAATTAACTAATGATAAATATCCAGTAGTTAGAATGATTAGAAATACTAAGAGGAAGAAAATAAAGAATCATTTATATGGACCATTTCCAAATGCTAAAGCAGCAAGAAAAACAGTAAATATTATTAATAGATTATATCCCCTAAGAAAATGTGATAAGTTAGGTAAAGACTTATGCCTTTATTATCATATAAATGAATGTTTAGGATATTGTAAGAAAGATATACCCGCAGAAAAAATAGAAGATATGAAGAAGGAGATAATTACATTCTTAAAAGGAGATTCAACTAAAGTAGTAGAAAAGATTAATAATGAAATGGAAAAAGCATCAGAGAATATGAACTATGAAAGAGCAATCGAATTAAGAGAAATGTTAAATGATATAGAAACAACACTAGTAAAACAAAAAATTGATCTTAATAATAATGAATCATTTGACTTAGTTAATTACTATCAAGATAATAACTATTTATCTATAGAAATATTCTTTATTAGAGATGGCTTATTATTTGGAAGACATAATGAGATAATATCTACTTTAGGAAATGTAGAAGATGAACTAATAGAATATTTAATTAAGTTCTATGATAGTGGAGTAATATTACCTAAGTCATTATATATACCATTAGATATTGATGAAGAACTACTAAGTAATTATTTAGATATAAAAGTATTTAAGCCACAAAAAGGTAAGATGAAAGAACTTATGGATCTTGCTTTAGATAATGCAAAAGAACAATTAGATCTACAAGAAGAGACATTACAAAAAGATGATGAAGAAAGATTAAAAGCAATCAATGAATTAAAAGAATTATTAGGAGTAGATAAAGTTTCAAGAATGGAAACATTTGATAACTCTCATTTATTTGGAACATTCTATGTAGGTGGAATGGTAGTATTTGATGACTTTTTACCTCTTAAAGATGAGTATAGAAAATATAAAATATCTCCAGAAGTAAAAGATGATTTAAGTGCTATGAGAGAAGTATTATATAGAAGATATTACAAAGTATTAATGGAAGACTTAATAAAGCCAGATTTAATAGTAATGGATGGTGGAATGACTCAAATAGAAGTAGCAAAAGAAGTACTAAGTAGTCTAAATCTAAATATACCTATAATCGGATTAGTAAAAGATGATAAACATAGAACAAATCAAATAATGAATGAAAATTTTGAATTATTAGATGTTCCAAAAGAATCTAATTTATTCTTATTCTTAACTAGATTACAAGATGAAGTACATAGATATGCCATTACATATCATAGAAATATAAAAGCTAAAGGATCACTTTCTAGTATATTAGATATGGCTCCAGGAATAGGAGAAGTAAGAAGAAAAGATTTACTAAGAAAATTTGGATCATTAAAAAAACTTAAAGAAGCAAGTATAGAAGAGTTAAGTGAAGTAGTTCCAAAAGAAATTGCTGAAAGTTTATTTTCATATTTAAAAGAATTATAGTATAATGAAAGAGTAGGAAGGTGTCTTAAATGAAAAAAAATAATAAAGGATTTACAATGATAGAGCTACTAGCAGTAGTAGTTATAATGGGATTACTAACAACAATAGCAGTACCAGCAGTATATAAGTATGTTACTAGAGCTCGAGGTACATCAACTGATACTATGATGAAATCAACATTTGAAGCAGCAGAAAATTATATGATGGATCATAATATAATTGTAAAAGCAGGGGATAATTATTCAATTGATATTAAAGATTTAGTAGAAGAACAATATCTAGAACCATTAATAGATCCAATATCTAATAGTAATAGATGTGATACTGCTGTAGATAGTAAAGTATATGTGACAAGAATTACTACTGATAGTGAAGGAAACGCTTATACTATACCAGTATATAGTTATAGAGTAGTAATCAAATGCCCTGAATCTGGTGAATTAGGAAAAGTTGAAGGTGACGATACTAAAACAATAGAAAACCAAACATATCCAAAAGAATAAACTCTACATAGTAGAGTTTTTTTTAATTTAATAGTATAATTAAGTAACTGATGTAGGTGAAGAATATGAGTAAAATACAAGTAATGGATGAAGTTTTAGCTAACAAGATAGCAGCAGGAGAAGTAGTAGAAAAATGCATGAATGTAGTAAAAGAGTTAGTAGAAAACTCAATAGATGCCAAAGCAACAGAAATATCAATTAAATTAATAGATTCAGGAGTAAAAGAAATAGAAGTATCAGATAATGGTATAGGTATGGACGAAGAAGATGCTAAAATGGCATTCTTAAGACATGCAACATCAAAATTAAAGAATCTAGATGATTTATTTTATATAGAATCTTTAGGATTTAGAGGTGAAGCATTACCCTCTATTGCCAGTGTATCAAATGTAACATTAAAAACAAGTGATGGAAAAGTAGGAACACTAATAAATATAAATGGTGGTAAAGACTTAAAAGTAGAAAGAAGTGACCTACAGAAAGGTACTACAATAACAGTTAAAGACTTATTCTATAATACACCAGTAAGATTAAAATATTTAAAAAACTTATATACTGAATTAGCTAATATAGTAGATTATATGAATAAGATGGCATTATCTTATCCAAATATTAAATTCACATTAATAAATAATGATAAAGTACTATTAAAAACAGATGGAAATGGAGACTTATTAAAAGTAATCTATGAAATATTTGGAGCAAACATAACTAAAAAGATGATTCCAATAGAAGGAGAAAATGATGATTACTACATAAGTGGTTATATCTCATATCCAGAAATAACTAAAAGTAATAGAAACTCAATAACTACATTAGTTAATGGAAGAGTAATAAAAAATAATGAATTAAATAAAACTATTATAGATTGTTATCACACATATATACATAAAGATAGATATCCTATAATTGTATTAAATATAGATGTAGATCCAATATTAGTAGATATTAATATACATCCAACTAAGATGGATATTAAATTTTCTAAGATGGATACACTAAAAGAATTATTAACAGAATCTATTACTAAAAGATTAGAAGAGATTACTTTAATACCAGATGCAGCTACAAGAGATTTACATGCTATTAATGAAGTAAGACATCAA
The DNA here is from genome assembly GCA_946617625.1 of uncultured Bacillota bacterium. Classification (GTDB taxonomy): domain Bacteria; phylum Bacillota_I; class Bacilli_A; order RF39; family UBA660; genus RUG14891. The sequence continues at coordinate 8,520 of CAMOKF010000018.1, read as the reverse complement.
ATAATAGATAAAGAAGAAAATATAGAGAATTCGGAAGAAGTAAGAGAAGAAAAAGATAAAATTTATGAAGAAATAAAACTAGACTTTGAAGTTCAAGAAGAGAAAGTTGAATTAGAAAAGAAAATAGATGCGATAAGTCCAGAAGAAATAGTAGATGTAAAAACAGATTATAATAGAATTAAAAAGATGTATCCAAAAACAGTATTATTTAAAACATACATAGTAGCTGAAAATGATGATGGAATGTATCTAATAGATCAACATGCAGCAGCTGAGAGAATAAACTTTGAAAAAATAATGAAGAAGTTGAAAGAAGAACCTATTATAATTGATTTATTAGTACCAATAAAAATAGAATTAAAAGCAGATGAATATATATTAATAAAAACTCATTTTGATTTATTAGAAAAGTATGGTTTCAAAGTTGAAGACTTTGGATTTAATACAATTATAATTAGATCTCATCCAGATTGGATTATAGAGGAAAAGTCTGAAGAATTAATAAGAAAAATAATAGACATATTATGTGATAAAGGTAGTTTTGATTTTGATCAATTTATATGGAGAATAGCAGCAACAACAGCTTGTCGTATGAGTGTAATGGCAGGAGACTATATATCACAAGAAGAACAAGAATGGATACTAGATAATATTAGGAAGTGTGAAAATCCATTTACATGTCCTCATGGACGTCCAACAATAATAACATATACAAGGTATGAATTAGAGAGATTATTCAAGCGTCAACTTGATTAATCTCTTATTTTATGGTATAATATGTTAACAATTGAGGGGATATTATGGATATTATTGTGATAGTAGGTCCAACAGGAGTTGGAAAGACCAAATTAAGTATCGAACTGGCAAAAAAAATAGATGCAGAAATAATCAATGGTGACTCTGTATCAATATATAAAAAATTAAATATAGGTAGTGCAAAACCAACAAAAGAAGAGATGGAAAACATCCCACATCACTTATTAGATATTAAAGATGTAACAGAAGATTATAGTGTTTATGACTACCAAAAAGATGCTAGAAAAGTAATAGAAGAACTAAAAAAGAAAAATAAAAATATAATCATAGTAGGAGGAACAGGACTATATATAAAAGCAGCTCTATATGATTATAGATTTGAAAATGAAAAAGAAAAACATGATTATAAAGATTTAACAAATGAAGAAATATTAAATAAAATAAAAGAATATAACGTAGATACTGATATCCATATAAATAATAGAAAAAGATTAGAAAGATTACTTTCAAAATTAGAAAACAATGAAGAAATAACTAACAATAAAGATAAATTACTCTATAATATCAAAGTTATAGGTCTTACAACATCAAGAGAATACTTATATGAGCGAATTAATAATAGAGTAGATAAAATGATAGATAATGGTCTATTAGACGAAATAGAGAGCTTAAAAGACTATTATAAAGACTCTAGAATATTAAATAGTGGAATAGGATATAAAGAGTTCTATAATTACTTATTTAATAATAAGTCTTTAGAAGAAACAAAAGAAGAAATAAAACAAAACTCAAGGAGATATGCAAAAAGACAATATACATTTTTTAATCATCAATTTGATACTAATTGGTTTAATGTAGATTTCAATAATTTTAATAATACAATAGAAGAAGTATATAATTTTATTACTAGGTAGGGGATAGTATGGATTTGAATTACTTTTTAAAATATACTAAGAGATTATCGGAAAAATCAAGAATTTTAAATGTTAATCCACAAGATTTAGAAATAGCATTAGAAGGAGAAAAAGTACCTTCTAGTATTTTTAGTGGGTTCCAAACTATGACAATTGAATTATTAAAATTATTCACAAGTAATAAAAATTATTATGAAAAGTTCCATGAAGAGTTAATTAAAAAGCAAAATTCAACACTAACAGTTAGATCAGAAGATGAATATGGTCTAGCAAAAGAATATGACTATAATAAATTTAAAATAATAGATGCCTTAGAATGGGCAAAAGATACTAAAAAATTAAATAAAGAAGAAATAGAAAAATTAAAACTATTAAAGATGAGTGCAGAATTTAAAAGTTTTATAGATAAATATAGTAATGATGATGTAGCTACATATATTGAAGGAAACTATGTAGTAGTACCAGCTAAAGAATTAATAGAATTTATAAGTCAAAATCAAGATGATTTATATACAAAAATAGAGGATGGTAAGGTAAATAATCGTACAATTGAAGAAGAATTGTACGCTCTAGATATATTCTTAGATGAAAATAGAATAATGGATAGATATTATATTCCAGAAGAAGTAAAGAAAAACATTGATATATTAAAAGATGAAGTAGATATTTATTATATTAATAGATGTTTAGAATATGAAAGAAATTATTTAGAAAAAGTAGAAGTAAAAAAATCATTTAAAAATAAATTATTAAAAAATATTCCAGAAGAATTTAATAATTTACAAAAAGCATATCTAGTATATTATAGAATGTGTAATTATTTAACATATGATGAAGAACAATACGCTAAAAGAGAAAACAAAGATTATGAAATAAAACATAGAGACTTTAAAAGAATAAAAACTATAGATGATAAGAATAATAAAATAGTATGTTATGAGTTTAATGCAATATATGCAGCTATGTTAAAAGAATTAGGTATTAAATATGAATTAGCAGGTTCATTTAATTATGGTAATGGACATAGTGACTTGTTATTTAGATATGATAAATATATAGTAAGAGCTGACTCTACTATAGGACTAATTAGATCGGACTTATCATACGCTAAAAATGGATTATTATTAAAAGGATTTATGTTAGAAAATAAAAATAATAAAACATATAATTTATTTATAGATGAAATAGATGAAGTAAATAAATATATAGCTCATAATGAACCAACTAAATATAAAAAGAATATAAAGAGTTTAAAAGTATTAGATGATTTTATGTTTGAAAATGTAGATTTAGAGGGAAAAGCTACAGTATTTTCTAAATTAGTAACATCTAGTGATTTACCTCCAATAGATAAAATTCCATATCAAGTAAGATTAAGAGAATTATTATTTAAAACAGAAAATAGTGATATAAATAGACTTAATATTAATTTTATTTCTAATAAAGAAGATGAAGATAGATATAGTGTTATGACTTTATTATCATATAATGATAATGGAGTATTAGAAGATTCTAATAATAATAAATATATAGCTATTAAATCTAATGGAGCTATAGATTACCTAGATTATAATGAAGTAAGATATAAGTTACAAAACGGTACATATAGAGTACCACTCCATGATGATAGATCAATTCCAGGATTTACTAAAGAAGAAAGTAATGGAATATTTAATGATAAAGTAAAGAAAAAATAGAGAGCAATCTCTATTTTTTTATGCTATAATGAATAATAGAGGAATAATATATGAGACGTTTAAATAAAACAAATACAAAAATTTTAATTATACTTATATTATTTATTAGTATTGGTTTTGCCTATCTAACAAGAGACTTATCATTATCAGGTATATCTAGTATTTTTAGAAATACATGGGATATACACTTTGAAAATGTACAAGTTAAATCAGGTAGTGTAGAAGCCAATAAACCAGTTATTGATGAAAATCAAACATCAGTATCTTTTTATGCTGAATTAAATGAACCTGGAGACTATTATGAGTTCACAGTAGATGCAGTAAATGAAGGTACTATAGATGCCATGATAGATACATTTTCTTCTATTGAGATAGATGAAGAATTTGCTCCATTAGTAGAATATACAATTACTTATGAAGATGGAGAAGCATTAGCTCAGTATCAAGAATTAAACGCAGGAGATTCATGCGTATATAAAATAAGATTATATTATAAATTAGATATTAATGAAGAGGATTTACCTGATGAAGCCATATCATTAGATTTAACATTTACAGTAGATTATATTCAAGCAGACTCTAATAGAATAAGACGTAGAGCAGAGAATACCTTATACAATGTATTAAAGAATGAAGCAGAGAGTGGAGGACTAGCAAAGAAATATACAGGAGCTCATCAAGATAGTATGGATGCATCACTTTCAACCAAAGATATTTATCACTGGTATGCAACAAATGATACAGATGGAACAGCAGTAACAAATAAAAACAATGTAATATTTGCAAATCATTGCTGGCAGCTTATTAGAACAACAGATACAGGAGGAGCAAAACTAATATACAATGGAGAAGTAGAAAATAACCAATGCCTAAATACTAGAGGAAACCATGTTGGATATTCTAAGGTTGTAACAACATCTTTATCTGATACATATTATTATGGTACAGATTATACATACAATGAAGTTGCAAAAAAATTCTCATTAAGTGGAAACATAACAACTGGAGAAATAAAACTTGGACAATATACATGTAAAAGCACAAATACTGATGGTACTTGTACAACATTATACTTAGTAGATGAATTATATAGTGGTACAAAATATGAAGTTATTCCACTAAAAGAAACTGCTAATTACTCACAATTTGGAGCATTACAATATAATGTCCAATCAAAAGTAACTGGATCAATAGTAGCCATAAATTATATGTTCAAAAACAGACGATATTTAACTGGTATAGGAGGAGGGGGAAGAGGTGTTTATTCTACAACAACATTAAATGCAAATTCTACATACTATTATGCAGACAGTGTATCTTATAGTTCTTCACAGTATACTTTAGAAAATCCATCTAGTGGAATATATAGCGATATATCTTCGTCATTAATAGGAAAATACATATGTATAGCAGAAAATTCATCAACATGTAATAATACATTATATGTTGTTTATGTAAATAGTCAAACTGTCGCTGGATTAGAATTATATAATGGAAAAACATTAAATGATATTGATGCGGTCATGTATTTTGGAACAGGTTATATTGATAATCACGATGGTACATATGCTTTAACTAATACAACATCTATTAAGAAATCAGAATGGGTTAATTCATATTCTTCAATTAATTCAGATTATTACTTTTGTACAGATAATGATTTAGGTATAACATGCTCTAGTGGTATAGAAAGGGTCGCATCAACTAATGTTTTTGGAACACAAGACGTTGGAATGTCGAATGATAAAATTTATGCAAATTCATATACATATGATGGAAACACTAATAAGTATAAATTAGATTCTATAAATAGAGTTCAATTTTGGGATACGATAGATCCTAACAACAGAGCATTGTGGAATAGTAATCATTACTATTGTGATACATATGGAGCAACAGATGAGTGCAGCACTTTGAATTATATATTATATACTACTAATGATTATTTACCAACATTTGTACCACTAGAGAATGGTGAGAGTTTACAAGATTTTTTAAATGATATGCTTTATGCTGAAGATATTAATACATATGATTCAACCTTAAAGATTGGAATAGATGCCTGGTATAAAAAATATTTATTAAATTATGGCTCAAAAATAGAAGATACTATCTACTGCTCAGATAGAACAATTAGTGATTATGGAGCTTGGAATCCAAATGGAGGAGTAGTTGGCTCTAAATTAGTATTTGGTACAATAGGATCAAGTAATCTATCATGTCCAAATGAATTAGATTCATTTAGTACCAATAATAGTAAAGCAAAACTAACATATCCTGTAGGACTTCTAACTTATCAAGAAGTTAATCTTTTAAATAATAATAATATTCGTGCTAACAATGGAGTTTATTGGTTATCTAATCCTAATGGTAGTGAAGGAACCAATACCTATAATAGAGTAGTGGGAAGTACAGGAAAAATAAATACTATAAGTTATACAACAAGTGCCAATGGAGTACGTCCAGCAATATCTCTTAAATCAACTACTACTTATTCTTCAGGTGATGGTACAATGGAAAGTCCATATGTAATTGATACAAACTAAATAGAGAGTAATCTCTATTTTTTTATATCTTTTTATTGTATAATATAAAATAGAGGTAGTGTATGGGAAATAGAAGAAAAAAACTACATATAAATACAAAATTGGTAGTAATACTAGCAATTCTTTTAATTGTAGGTTTTGCATACATTACAAGTGCAGTTAATATTGGAGGAGTATTCACAGTATTCAGTAGTACATATGATGTTCATTTTGAAAACTTACAAGTAACTGAAGGAAGTGTAGAAGCAAATACTCCAATTATTGATTCAGAAAACACAGAAGTATCCGCTACTGTAAAATTTAATAATCCGGGAGACTATTATGAATTTACTGTAGATGCAGTTAATGCTGGAGATATAGATGCTATGATAAATACAGTATCTGATATAGAATTAACAGAAGATCAAGAAAAATATATAGATTACACTGTCACGTATGCAGATGGAGAAGAGCCAATTAAATATCATCAATTGAATAGTGGAGATAGATGTACATTTAAAGTAAAAGCAAGCTTTAAAGAAGATATAGAAACAGAAGACTTACCTGTTGATGGTGACAATGTTGAAGTAGTATTAGATACAAATTATGTAAAAGCAGATTCTAATAGAATTAAAAGAAGAGCAGAATATAGTCTGTATAATGTATTAAAAGATGAAGCAAATAGTGGAGGCCTAGCTAAAAAATATACAGGAGCACATCAAGATAGCATGGATGAATCTAAATCTACTAGAGATATTTATCATTGGTATGCAAGTAATAATGAAGATGGAACTACAATAAAGAACAAAAACAATGTAATATTTGCTAATCACTGTTGGCAACTTATTAGAACAACAGATACAGGAGGAGCAAGACTTCTCTATAATGGAGAAGTAGAAAACAATCAATGCCTTGATACAAGAGGAACACATGTTGGATATAATGGATATAGTTATAAAAATCTAAATAATAACTATTATTATGGAACTACTTATACATATGATTCAACTAATAAAGTATTTTCTATTTCTGGGGATATTGAACAAGTAACATGGAATGATTCAACATATCAAGACCTAATAGGTAAGTATACTTGTATGAAAACAACACAAAATGAAACATGTTCAGAAATATATCTAGTAGAATCATATAATAGTAATACAATGGCTAATGTTATTCCACTCAACACTAATTCTCATTATTCCCAATTTGGAGTAACGCAATATAATTCAGCTTATAATTCATTAGCTTACATAGGATACATGTACAATAAAACTTATCCAATTGAGAGTAAGTCGTTGTCATATGAAGAAAATGTAATAACATCTGATTCACTTTCAACCATATTTTGGTATGGAGACTCAGTATCAGTTGGAGGCACAAATAATGACAAATATATATTAAATAATCCATCAAAAATAACATCAGTTGAAGATTATCCAAGTTTAGTAGGAAAATATACATTTAGAAGTAATGAGCAAAACTATTCTAATAATTATATTTATTATATAGTGGGAGTAAATGGTACTACTATGTACTATATAGCATTACTTAATGGAAATAGTCTGAATAAATATAATGATATTTATACATATGGAGACAGTTACACAGATAATGGCGATGGAACATATACAATAAACAATGCATCAACAATAGAAAGAAAAGACTGGTTTAATGATTATTCAAATGTAGAAAAAAAGTATGTATGTAAAAATGCAAATAATAATAAATGCAATGATCTAATGTACTCATTCAGTGATAACAGTTATTTAATGAGATACTACAAGGTAACGGAATTAACAATTTTTTCTAACGATTTTTCATATGATGGGAACAAATATATTTTAAATAGTAATAACTCAATCAGTATTTGGAATAGTAGTTATAATACACTCAATACAAGTCTAAATAATAATCATTATACATGCTGGAATAATACCGGAGAGTGTGAAACAATATCATACATATACTATCTTGCTAATGCTTCATCAGGGGATAGTCATTATTATTATATAAATCTTGCTAGTGGAAAGAATATAGAGAATGCTAAAAATGAAATGTTATATGATAGCGATGTAAATAAAATAAATTCAACAATAAAGACGGGAATAGATAAATGGTATGAAAAATATTTATTTGATTATTCAGATTATATAGAAGATACTATATTTTGTAATGATAGAAGCCAAAGAAATGAAAAAACGAATGGATGGTATCTAGATGGAGGACAAGTATCCAGATATATGGAGTTTAAAGAATATAATGCAACAGAAGATTTAAATTGTACAAATGAAACGGATAAATTTAGTACATTAAATATAAAAGCAAAACTTAAATATAAAGTTGGATTACTAAGTTCACCAGAAATAAAAATATTAAAAAATAGGGATATGCCAAAAACAGGGCAATGGTATTGGTTAATATCTCCTTACAGACAAACACAAAATTATGGATATATTAAAAGTATAGATTCATCAGGTTATGACAATGATAATTATACACAAAAAAAATTGGGAATAAGACCATACATTTCCTTAAGCCCAACTACATTCTATACTTCAGGAGATGGTTCAATGGAAAATCCATATGTAGTATTTACACAATAAAAAAGAACTCTTATTTTTAAGA
>CAMOKF010000017.1 GCA_946617625.1 uncultured Bacillota bacterium | reverse complement strand
GTTTAACTTCTTTAGATTTAAGTAACTTTGATACAGCAAATGTAACCAATATGAGTTATATGTTTAGTTCTATGGCTGGTAATAATAATAAAACGATAGATATTTCTAATTTTAATATGAGTAGTGTTACAGATAGTAGTTATATGTTTTCTTCATCTCTAAAACATGATAATAGTTTTGTTACCACAACGAGTTACAATGGTATATCTACACTAAAGTTACCTGTATTAAATATGCAAGATAAGAGTACTAATAATAATTTTTTTGGAACAGCAACAATTTATGGAACGGATATTGCAACAGCAACAATAGTTGTAAAAAATAGTACTGATAGTGCATGGGTAAGAGAAAAAATAAATATAGCATACCAATCAGGTTCTGGTACAATAAATATTGCTTAAAAACATTTGATAATAAATATATATTTTTATATAATTAATATGTAGAATAGGAGTGGTAGTATGGCTAAAGTAAAGAACAAGAATTTAAGAACTTTAATATCTTATATAATGTTAACATTTGGATGTATGTTAGCAGCTCTAGCTCTAGAAACATTCTTAATACCTAATACAATATTAGATGGTGGAGTTACAGGTATAAGTATTATTATTTCAAAATTAACTGATATCCCATTAAGTATATTAGTATTATTAGTTAATATACCATTTATGTATATAGGATATAAAAATTTAGGTAAAAACTTTTTAATTAGAACAATATATTCAGTAACAGTATTTTCATTATCTTTATCATATTTTAATTTATTAGAACCATTTACAGAAGAGATGCTTTTAGCAACTGTCTATGGAGGAGTATTACTAGGTATAGGTGTAGGAATAGTAATTCATTTTGGTGGATGCGTAGATGGTACTGAAAGTGTAGCTATAGTAGTTAGTAAAAAATCATCATTCTCAGTAGGACAAGTAGTCTTAATGTTTAATTTAATAATATATACAGTAGCTGGATTTATGTTTGGTTTTGATCGTGCAATGTTCTCATTACTTACATATGTTATTACATTTAAAGTAATAGACTTTGTATCAGAAGGATTAGAACAAGCTAAAGCAGCTTTAATAGTAACTGATAAAGGAACATCTTTATCTAAAGAAATATACAATAGATTAGGTAGAACAACAACTACAATTAAAGGTAAAGGACTTATCAGTGGAGAAAAAGAAGTATTATATTGTGTACTTACTAGAATAGAAGTATACGAATTGAATAGAATAATAGATGAGATGGATGAAAGTGCATTTGTAACTATTCTAGATGTACAAGATATAATAGGAGATCACATAAAATCAACTAATAAAATAAAGAAGTTAGGTAAGAACTAACTTCTTTTTGTTGGAGAAAAAGGAGTAAAAAATGGATGATTTAAAGTTGATTATCATGGATAATTTTAAAGAAGTAGGAGATAAAATTATCGATAACCTAGGAAGTGACTGCAAAGTTGATTTTAAAACAATTAGATTTAGTAATGGAGAAGGAAAAGCAAATATTGACTCAACAATAAGAGAAAAAGATGTTTATATAATATCTGATATAGGTAATTATGGTATTACTTATAAAATGCATGGTATAAATCAAAGAATGAGTCCTGATGATCATTTCCAAGATATTAAAAGAGTAATAGCTTCTATGTCTGGACAAGCAAGAGAATTAACAGTAGTAATGCCAATGTTATATGAGTCAAGACAACATAGAAAGAAACCTAAAGAGAGCTTAGATTGTGCCTTAGCACTAAGAGAATTAGAAAATTTAGGAGTAGACAGAATAATAACAATAGATTGCCATGATCCAGATGTATGCAATGCTATTCCAACACTTCAATTTGAAAATTTCTTTCCAACTAATGAAATATTAAAAGAAATAATTAAAAATGAAAATATAGATGATTTACTAGTTATTAGTCCTGATCAAGGAGCAATAGATAGAACTAAGAATTTTACTGATATATTAAAGGTAGAAACAGGAATATTTTCTAAAACAAGAGATACATCACGTGTTGTAAATGGTAAAAATCCAATAAAAGAACATATATATATGGGTCCCCCAGTAAATGGTAAAAATATTATAGTAGTAGATGATATGATAGCTAGTGGTGGATCAATGTTGGATGTAGGAAGAATGTTAAAAGAACGAGGAGCAAATGAAGTAATACTAGTATCAACATTCTCACTATTTACAGAAGGAATAAATAAATTTGATATAGCTAATAAAGCTGGTTTATTTGATAAAGTATATACAACTAACTTAACTTATATACCAGAAGAGTATAAAGATAGAGAATGGTTTAATATAGTAGATTGTTCAGATAAACTAAGTAATATTATTAAAACTATACATGAACATAAATCTATTAAACCTCTAAAGAATGGTAAGAAAGAAATAGAAGAATTATTAGAAAAGAAAAGACAAAAAGTAAAAGAATTATCATTATAATTCTTTTTTATGTTATACTTAAAAAAAGAGAGTGATAAGATGATAGGAGTATTCGATTCAGGAATAGGTGGATTAACTATATTAGATGAATTAATAAAAATAAACCCTAATTACAATTATATATATTATGGAGATAGTAAAAATAATCCATATGGAGAAAAAAGTGAAGAAGAACTAATGAATATTACTTCTAATATTGTAGAATATCTAAAAAGTAAAGGATGTAAGTTAATAGTAATAGCTTGTAATACTGCAACTACTAGATGTATGAAAAAACTAAGAGTAAAATATAATGATTTAATATTTGTTGGAACAGTACCAGCTATTAAAGTTGCCTATGATAAGGAATATAAAAATACCTTAGTAATGGCCACTCCAGCTACAATAGAAAGTGAAAGAACAGAAGAATTAATAAGAGATTATAAAAGAGATGATCAAAATATTTATTTAGTACCTTGTTATGGACTAGCTAATGCTATAGAAAACAAAAGAGAAAAAGATATAGATAATATTTTAAAAGAAATATATGAAGAATATAAAGATAATAATATAGACTCTATTGTTCTAGGATGTACTCATTACCCATATATTAAAAAAGAAATAAATAGTTATTTTAAAGATGCAGAATTATTAGATGGAGCTAATGGAGTAGCTAGAGAAGTAAAAAGACAATTAGAATTAAATGGTATTAAAGAATTAGGTAGTAAAGGTACAGTTAAAATTATTAATAGTAATGATAGTATTTTGACTTAAAAATATAATTTTAATATAATGAATTTAGGTGATAAGATGGACACAATGTTTTATAGAATAGTAAAACCATTATTAAATTTTTTAATTTTTATATTATATAGACCTACAGTAGTAGGAAAAGAAAATATACCAAAGAAAGGTCCAGTAGTTTTAGCAGGTAATCATACTAGATGGTCTGATCCACCAATGCTATGTTCAATAGTTAAAGGTAGACAAGTCCATTTCTTAGCTAAGATAGAATTATTTAGTGGACCTGTAAGTATTATTACTAAAGGTATGGGTTCAATTCCAGTAAATAGAAAAATACATGATAAAGATGCACTACATAGTGCAATAGATGCTTTGAATAAAGGATTATGTATAGGAATATTTCCAGAAGGAACAATAAATAGAACAGATGATGTTATTATGCCTTTCAAAATAGGAGCAGTTAAAATGAGTAACGAAGCTAATGCTACATTAGTACCATTTACTATAACTGGAAAATATAAATTATTTAGAAGAGGAATAAGAGTTGAATTCTTAAAACCAATAAAATTAACAGGTAATTTAGATAAAGATAATGAAAAGTTAATGAAAGTAGTAAGTGATAATCTAATTAAAAATGGGAGTGAAAAGAATGAAAACAAAAAAGAAAGATAAAATTTATATTTTTAGAATATTTAGAACAATATTAGGACCTATATATAAATGGTATTATAATCCTAAAATTATTGGAAAAGAAAATATTCCAAAAGATGGTTCAATATTAGTAGTAGGAAATCATATACATATTATGGATCAATGTAATGTAATTGTATCTACAAAAAGACCAATTCACTATATGGCTAAAAAAGAGTATTTTGATCCACAATATAAAGAAGGTAAATTTGGATGGTTCTTTAGAAGTGCAGGATGTATTCCAGTAGATAGACAAATACACGATGATGCAGCTAAAGGAGCAGCATTAGACGTATTAAATGAAGGACATGCTTTAGGATTATTCCCAGAAGGAACTAGAAATGGATTAAAAGAAGCAAAAGCAAAAGAAGTTTATGATAAGTATTTAGATAGTAATGAAATATCATTTGAAGACTTCTATAAAAATGCTAAAAAGATAAGAACTTCACAAGTTAATTATTTAGAAGAATTATTAGAGAAAAAGGTAATTAAGAAAAAAGACATTAAAGAAAATATTAATAGAGTAGATGAATATCTACAAGAATTAGTAAAGAGTAAAAAGATTAAACAAAAAGATTATGATGAGCATTTCTTATTACCATTTAAATTTGGAGCAGTATCAATGGCTCAAAAGACTGATTCTTATCTATTACCTTTCGGTATATCAGGTGATTACAAATTTAGAAGCAAAAACTTAGTAGTAAGAATAGGTAAACCTTTCAAAGTATCAAAAGATGATGATTTAGCAGAAGCAAATAAGAAGTTATATAATGAAATATATAGTCTAATTAAAGGAAATAATGAAAAATAATGTAAAGTAGAGAAAGTTTAAAAAAAATGAACTTTCTTTTTATGTTATTATAAAAATGGTGATAGTATGGAACATGACAATTATTTTGATAAGAATACAGTTTATAGACTATATAGAACAGTAGAAGAGTTAATAACTCCATCTATATCTAAAAAGAATATATCTAACTATGAAATAGTATTTAGTGATGATTTATTACCAGTAAGAGTATTTTATCCAAATAAAGTATCTAATATAGAAAAAGTAATTATATTTATTCCAGGAATGAATAAATCAAGTAAGTATAAATATACTAGTATTTTTAATAAACTATCATTAGAAGTAGATACAACTATTATCGCAATAGACTATTATAGTGTAGAAAATGAAGTAGAAAATAATATAAGTAATATAGTTGATTATCTTTATAAAGAATTATTAAGAATTGGTATATCTAAAGATAATATAATTCTTATGTCAGACTCTGAAGGATCCAACTATTCAGTTAATATAAATAATAGTATCAATAAAGAAGTATTATTATATCCATTAGTAGATGATAAAGAAATAACTATTAAGAGAAAAAGATTAATAATTAATGGAGAATTAGATAGTACTAAAGATATTGGTAAAAATCTAAGTGAAAAAATAGATAATTGTACATATAAGTTAATAGAAAATGCAACATCTGGATTCTTAACTAGTACAGACTATGACATTATTAAGGACTATATCAAAGAAATCAAAGATTTTATATAGAAGTATTTTAATACTTCTTTTTTTATGTTATATTTATTATGGTGATACAATGGAAAAGATAAATTCAAAGAAAGAATTAGTAAAAGCATTACTTAAACAAGAAAATTTAGATGAGAAAGATGAAGAAGAATTAATTAATTTACTTATTGAGCAACCTCTATCAATTGATATTGATAAGCAACAAGAAGAAAAGAAAACTTTTGGGGATAGAGTAGCAGATAAGGTAAGTGAAGTTGCAGGTAGTTGGGGCTTTATTATAGGATTTAGTTGTTTCTTAATATTTTGGATAGTATTAAATGGATTTATTTTAATGAATCCAATAGATGAGTTTCCATTTATTTTACTTAATTTATTATTATCATGTTTAGCAGCTCTTCAAGCACCAGTAATAATGATGAGTCAAAATAGACAAGCTGAGAAAGATAGTTTAAGAAACCAAAATGATTATAGAATTGATTTAAAAAGTGAACTTATTTTAGAACAAATTGCTGAAAAAGTTGAAAAACTTGTATCTAATCAAAATAAGATAATTAAAAGATTAGACGAATTAGAGGGTAAAAATGAAGAAGATATTTAAAGTTATAATACTAGTAATAAGTATTATATTTATAACTGCATGTGGATCAGAAGATATGGAAAAAGGAATAACAGTTAGTTCTAAAGTTGATACAACTAATAAGAATGGTACTTTATTATGTTCGAGAAGTGCAGAAGCACAAAATAATGCTCAAGCTAGTTTTATATATGAAATAAATTATAAAAATGGATATATTACAAAATTACACTCAAAAGAAGAAATAACTTCAAGTAGTGATGAAGTATTAGATACATATGAAGATGCTTATAAAAATATATTTAAAGCCTATGCTAATTTAAAATATTATGATAATAATATATCAAGAACAAAAACTAGTGTAATAAGTGATACAACAATAGATTATACTAAAGTAGATACTGAAAAATTAAAAGAGTTAGAAGGACAAGAAGACTCTATGATTAAGAATGGAAAAGTATTACTAAAAGATTGGTTAACATTTGCAGAAACTTTTGGAACAACATGTATAGAAAAATAGGAGTTATATGAAAAAATTATTATTACTATTTTTAACAATTATATTAATTACTGGATGTAGTAAAAAAGAAGAAGTACAAAAAAGAGAAGTAAAAACACAACATCTAAGTTGTAGTTCAAGTACAATAGATAACGGAGTAAGAAATAATATTAAGATAAATATCAGTTACTCTAATAATAAAATAATAGATGGAAAGATAAGATACGAACTTATTTTACCTATAGACTCAAGCAATGAAGAAAAAGAAATGTTAAACACATTAAGTATGTGTAGTACAGATATAATGACTAACTTAATTGAATATGGGAGATGTACAAGTAAAGTAAAAGATAATAAATTAATTTCTATATTAAGAATAGATAAAGAAAAAATTAAGAACTATGATAAAAGTATAAAAGAAATAAAAGACGAGTTAGAAACTAACAATAACTTAAATTGTAATTGCAAAATATATTAAAGGAGACACAATGAAAAGAGTATTAAATAATGGAATAGAAATACCAGAATTTGGAATAGGTACATATAGAATAAACTCAAAAGATGCTGAAAATGCAGTAAGAGAAGCTCTAAAAATGGGATATAGACTAGTTGATACGGCCAATTATTATCAAAATGAAAGAGCTGTCGGAAGAGCCATTAAAGCATCTGGAGTAGACAGAAAAGAAATCTTTGTGTCTTCTAAAGTATGGGTATCAGAATATAATAATGAACATATAATAGATGATATGTTAGATAGATTAGGATTAGATTATATTGACTTAGTTTTTATTCATGAACCTATAGGTAATTATTTAAAAGCTTATAAAACATTAGAAAAAGCTTATAAAGAAGGAAAAATAAGAGCAATAGGAGTATCTAATTTCTTTACTAAGCCATTTCTTAAATTAATGGAAAAGGTAGAAATTACTCCACAAGTAGCACAAGTAGAAAGACATCCATTATATGTTAAAGAAGCAGATGAAGAAGATGCAGCATTTAAAAAGTATAATCTCCAAATAATGTCATGGTTTCCTTTATGCAGATATAATAAGAAAATAATGAATAGTGAAATAATAGTAAATTTAACTAAAAAATATAATAAAACTCCATGTCAAATAGTATTAAGATGGCATATACAAAGAGGTTATATTCCAATTCCAGGAAGCAAAAATATTGAACATATAAAAGAAAATATGGATATATTTGATTTCGAATTAACAGATGAAGAAGTAGAAGAAATAAATAAATTAGATATTAA
Source organism: uncultured Bacillota bacterium (assembly GCA_946617625.1). GTDB lineage: Bacteria > Bacillota_I > Bacilli_A > RF39 > UBA660 > RUG14891. The sequence continues at coordinate 14,828 of CAMOKF010000017.1, read as the reverse complement.
TAAAAGATGTGAAAGACTAACTATTCTTTCAAAAGTCGTATGTTTGATTAAGCATCCTAAATATGATAAATAATAAAGCAGCATAAACTGCTTTTTTATTGAAAAAATTCATAATAATATTATAATATAATAACTCGAAAGAGGAGTTGGATAAAATGAAAGTAATATTTTTAGACATAGATGGAGTATTAAATAGTGAAAAAACACTTATGAGAAACTATAACATAAAAAGCGAAAAAGGCATAAGACCTGAAGATATAGATGAAGAAAAAGTAGAATACTTAAGTAAAATAGTTAAAGAGACTAATTCATCTATTGTATTATCTAGTTCATGGAGAACATTTTTTAACTTTAGAGATAACGAATTGTTACCTTTATCAAATCATAAAGATGCAGTATGTTTATATGAATTATTTCTAAAATATGATATTCCATTAATAGATAAAACTGGAAGAGATAAAGGTGCCAGAAGAGAAGAAGAAATTAAAGAGTATTTAGATAATCATCAAGAAATAGAAAACTATCTAATAATAGATGATGAATGCTTTAACTTAAATGAAGAAATGAATAAACACTATCTAAAAACAACTTTCTATGGAGATGGAGGTTTATTAAAAAGTCAAATAGAAGAAGGTATAAATATACTAAATAAAAATGATTATAAGAAATATACAAAAACTAACAATAGTTAGTTTTTTTGTATAAAAAAATAATACTTACCAATACTAATATTGGGAGGTAAATTATGGAATTAAATTATGAAAATGTACCAGATATGATTAGTGGTAAAGACTTAGATTATCTAGTAGATATATTTAATTGGAACTACAATGCATATAAGAGTACAATGGATAGAACTTCATATGCAAACGATGAAGAAGTATGTAAACTATTAGATAAAGCATCAAATCTTTTCTATAATGATATGGAGTCCATATTAGAAATATTAGAAAGAGGTGGCTGCAGTGAATAAAATACAAAATCCAAAAACTGAAGTACCTAAAGGATTAGAAATCAATGATAAAGATTTAACATTTTTATTATTAACTTGTCTTAAAAATATGACTAAAAACTATGCAGTAGCATTAACAGAGGCAAGTAATGAAAATCTATATAAAGAGTTAAAAAAAGAATTTGACGCTATATCAAAACTACAAAGAGAAACATTCGAACTTATCTTTAGAAATGGATGGTATATTCTAGAAGAGGCTGATGGAGCTAAAGTAGGAGAAAAATATAACCATTTAAACGAGTGTTTCAATGACTTAGATAGTGAAGAAGAATAGAGAGTGTATAAGCATTCTCTTTTTCTTATAAAATTGACAAAAAAGAGTTATATGTTATAATATAGCTAATTGAAAGGAAGGATTATAGATGAATTTATTTACTAGACAACATCATCATAATAATCTGCACTTGTTAATACGACATTAATTTTTGTTGTAGGTACAAGTGCTATTTGTGGTGCTTGTATCTAGTTAATATATAGAAAAAAACTATACAGGCACAACTTGTATAGTTTTTTTATTATTTAAAGAAAAGGAGATTATTATGAAAATACAAAATGTAAAGGGATGTTATGACTTTTTACCTAATGAACAAAAAGTTAGAAATTATATTAATGATATTTTAAAAGAAACATTTGAAAGTTATGGATACTTATCTATAGAAACTCCAATACTTAGTTATTATGATATGTTAAGTGATAAATATGATGAAGAAAATGATATCTTAAAAGAAATATATAAGTTAAAAGATCAAGGAGATAGAAACTTAGGATTAAGATATGACTTAACAGTACCATTTGCTAAATTTATAGCACTTAATAAGAATAATTTAAAACTACCATTTAAGAGATATGAAATAGCTAAAGTATTTAGAGATGGTCCAGTAAAAGTAGGAAGAGATAGAGAATTTACACAATGTGATATAGACGTAGTCGGATTATCAGGTCAAGAAATAGAAGCAGAACTAATAAGTTTATATCTAAGAGCATTTAATAAAATGAATATAGAAGTAATAATAAAATATAACAGTAGAAATCTAATGAGAGGTATAGTAGAAGAATTAGTAGATAATAAAGATATTATTTCTAATGTAATAACTATAATAGATAAGATTGATAAAATAACTAAAGATGAATTTATAAGTTGTTTAAAAGAATATGGAATAAAAGAAGAGGTATCAAATAAATTATTAGAGTATTTTAAATTAGATTTAAAAGCTATAACAAAAGTATTTAAGAATACAAATAATGAGTTAATAAAAAAAGGATTAGAAGAATTAAATAATTTGAATAATCATTTAAAAGACTTAAAAATTAATAAAAATTGTATATTTACTCCTAGTCTAGCTAGAGGACAAGAATATTACACAGGTAATGTATTTGAAGTATACGAGAAGAATGGATTATTAACGTCATCTATAGGTGGAGGAGGAAGATATGATAATATGATTACTGAATTTATAGATGATGGAGAAACATATCCAGCTATAGGAGTATCATTTGGATTATCTTCATTATATGAATTATTAAAAAATAAAGATGAGTTTAAAAAGTCAAATGAAATAGATATATATGTAATACCATTAAATACTTTTAAAGAAAGTTTTATAATAAGTGAAAAGTTAAGAAGTATAGGATTAAATGTATTGTTAGAATTAGAAAATAAAAAATTAAAAAAATGTTTAGATTATGCTAATAAAGAAGAAATAGATTATGTATTAATAATAGGTGAAGATGAATTAAAAGAAGAAAAATTACAATTAAAGAATATGAAAGATGGAACAATAAGTAAAATATCATTAAAGAATATAAATAAAGTAAAAGATATAATAAAAAAGAAAAATAAATAATTTTTCTTTTTTTTATTGACTCTCTAGTTAACTCTAGTGATAAGTTTTATTTGAAAGGAGGAAATATGAGTAAAAGAAAGTTAGATTTAGAAAAGATGATTCTAGAGTATTTTAAAACTTTAGAAGAAAAGAATAAAGAAGTAGAAAAAGAAAATACAGACGTAAAAATGAAAATAAAGAAGTTAGGAAAGCACCCACTAGCAAAATAATTTAAAATATGATATAATATGCAAGTATAAGGGGGATAATTATGTATCGAATAGGTGAGTTTTCTAAAATAACTGGACTTCCAATTACAACTATTAGATATTATAATGATGAAGGTTTATTAATTCCAGAAGAAGTTGATACATTTAGTAATTATAGATACTACAGTGATAAAAATATAAAAGAAGCAGAAATGATTAATTTGCTTAAAAGTGTAGATTTTAGTTTAGATGAAATAAAAGAAAATTGGAATAATTTTACAGAAGAAGTATATAAAGAAAAAAGAAAACAACTAATTAACCAATTATACGAGACAAAAGAAAAAATTATTTTATTAGATCAAATAAGAGGAGCTTCTAACGAAAAAGTAAAAGTAAAAAAGATAGGAGCATAAAATGAAATATAATACTACACTAATAGTAGGTAAAAATAAAACAGGTAAAACAAGAAAAATAATTTTTAAAGATTTAAAAGAAAAAATAAAGAATAAAGAAAATTTATATATCTTAGATAATAATAAAGAGTATTATAATCACTTTTATAAAGAGTTAAAAGATAATGATTATGTAATACAAGTAGTTAATTTTAAAGAGCCAACAAAGTCTGATGGATGGAATCCATTATCTTATCCTGCATATTTAAGAAATGAAGGAAAGTTAGATGAATCTGTTGAAGTATTAGAATCTATGGCAAATGAAATATTCTACCAAGAAAAAGAAGAAGACCCATTTTGGAGATTAATGAGTCAAAATCTTTTTGTAGGATTATCATTATTATTATATAGAATAGGTGAAAAAGTAGATGATAAACATCTATATGAATTTCCAACTCTAATGTTATTATTAAAAATTGGAGAAGAGAAGTATAAAGATTCAACCGTATTAAAGAAGTATTTAGAATTATTAGATCCTACAGACCCAATATATATAGCCTTATCTCCGATAGTATTTGCACCAACTGAAACAAAAGGTAGTATATTATCAGTTTTTAAAACAAAAATTAATCTATATCTATTAAGAGAAGAATTAGTAAAATCATTTACTAACAATAGTTATAGTGAAGCAAAAATACCTAATACTTCATTTAAAAATCATGCAATATTTATTATTGGTAATGATTCATTAAATAGATTAACAAACATAGTAATAGAAAATAGTTTTAGAGAAGCATTAAAAAATAGTAGGAAATCGACATTTATAATAGATGAATTTGATAAACTACCAAAGATGTTAGAAATTAATACAATGATTAATAAAGCTAATAGAAATAATATAGATTTATATTTAACAGCTACTACAATGGATAATATTATAGATAAATATGGTAAATTAGATAATATACAACAAACTATAGAAACAAAAGATTATTATGAAAGTAATGATAAAGATGAAAACATAGAGATAGATGATCAAGAACGAGATCATTTCTATGAGAATAATTATATAGATAGATTAAGAAAAGAAATAATAAGTACAATGTAAGTATGAGTAAAATTAACTCATACTTTTTTATTTTTTAGGTAAAATTATGTCAAATATAAAATAAATGATTGAATTATACTTTTAGTAATGTTAGTTTAGAAGCATAAAAAAACGTGTTTTTAGGAGGTAGGATTATATGGAAGAAGAAACACTGGATAAGTTTATGGAAAAATATGAAGAAAGACAAGGTTTAGAAGAAGAGGAAAGATTAGAATATTATTTAGACTTTGCTATTAGAGATGAGAATTTTGCAGAACCAACATCTCTAAGAAAAAACGAATCTATAAATAGATTGGATTCAGTTAAAAAAATAATTAGTAAAACAGATAAAAAAGTAATAGATAGTAATATATATTTAAAAAAATGTGCTGAATATCTAAGCACATCAAAAGAGGATGCAGTAGAATTATTATTTGAACATTTACAAAATAGAGATAGACATGTATCAATTAATCTTTTAGATGATAAGTTAATGACCAGAATAGATGAACAACCTTCAAATGAATTAGTAAGAGAGTATAATAAAATAGTAAAAAAGACAGATAAAATGTATGAAGAAATAGTAAGAATGCAAATATGGAATATATTATATAGTGATAAAGAAAATACTACTGATATAGGAACTGTATATATAAAAAGAGATGAAAATACTTTAAATGCATCATTCCAAAATAGTAAGAAAAATGGAAGAATGCCTAGACTATATATTAAGAAACGTTGACTAAAACACAAATAAATGATATAATTAAGATGCTTTTTAAGAGGGAGATTAATATGCTAAAACAAACGACGACAACTAGATTTAAAATTAGAATCAAATAAAATTGATTGTTTTAGTGATGAATAAAAGAATATAAAACTATTACAATCGTAATAGTTTTTTAATACGATAATATAGGACACGATAATATGATATTAAATTAAAGAGACTTATCGGATGGTGTAAGATAAGATTTATACATATTATTACTACCTATTAGTTGAGCTAGAAATAGACCTCCCGGTAATTCGGTTAAAGATAAGAGTTAAATATAGGATGGTACCGTGCTTATGCACTCCTAAGGTACTATCCTTTTTTTGTTATAAGGAGATGATAAAATGACGGATGAGACGATTAACACTCCAACTTAAAAAGCAAAAAAGAAAGGATGATTAAAATGATAAATAAAAAAGGATTAGATTTAGTAAAAGAATATTTAATTAAAAATTATAGTATAAAAGTAGAAAAAGAAGAAATTGATAAAGAAGTATTTAAAATAGAATTTGATAGTAAAGAAAGATTAAGTGAAAATGAATTTGAAAGTATAGAAAAAGAAGTAGAAAAGAATAAAGTATATATAAAATTAATAAGAATTAGTGGCGTATATAAAGATAATGATAAGAATAAAGAAATGATTCAAGAACTTGTTGGAAAATGTTTTAATAAAAAGAATGAAAAAGAAGATTATTTAAAAGAATTAGAAGAAAGTAAACTAAGAGATCATAGAAGAATTGGACAAGACTTAGATTTATTTTGCTTTTCAGATTATGTCGGAGCAGGTTTACCATTATATACTCCTAGAGGATGCATAATTAAAGATGAATTACAAAAAGAAGTAGAAAAGATATGCAGAAGATATGGATTTGAAAAAGTAAGTTGTCCTTCTTTAGCTGATATCTCACTATTTGAAACTTCAGGACATGCTTCTAAGTTTAATGATGAACTATTTAGAGTATCTTCACCTAAAGGACATGAATTTGTATTAAAACCAGTACAATGTCCACACCATACTCAAATATATGCATCTAAAATTAGATCATATAAAGATTTACCTATAAGATATATGGAATCAGACAAACAATATAGAGCAGAATTACCTGGAGCAGTAGGTAATAGTTTATCTAGAGTATATGCCATATCAATAGAAGATGGTCACTCATTCTGTAGAGTAGATCAAGTACAAGACGAAGTAATAGGAATGTGTAATATAATTAAAGATTTTTATAGTAGATTTGGTCTTTATGAAAACTGCTGGGTATCACTATCACTAAGAGATAAAGAAGATCACTCTAAATATATAGGTAGTGAAGAAGACTGGGAATATTGTGAAAAGATGTTGGAAAATGTATCAGATATACTAGGATTAAACGCTAAAAAATGTTATGGAGAAGCAGCTTTATATGGACCAAAATTAGATTTTATGTTTAAAGATGCTTTAGGTAGAGAAGTACAAATACCTACAGTACAAGTAGATTTCTCAACTCCAAAAAGATTTAATCTATCATACATTGATGAAGATGGAAATAAACAAGCTCCTGTAATGGTTCATAGAGCAATACTAGGATCATATGAAAGATTTATAGCGTTAATACTAGAACAATTTAAAGGAGTATTACCTTTATGGTTATCTCCAGTACAAGTAGAAATAATACCGGTAAATATAAAATATCATGATGAATATTGTAAAAAGATAAAAGAATTACTATTAGAAAATGATATTAGAGTAGAATATGATAATAGTGAAGAAAGATTATCTAATAAGATTAGAAAAAGTAACAATATGAAAAATCCATATAGTTTAATAATTGGAGATAATGAAAGAGATAATAATAAAGTTAGTATAAGAGTTTTAGGTAGTGAAGATAATAAAGAAATGGATTTAGATGACTTTATTAAAATGATAAAAGAAGAAGTTAAAAAGAGATAACTTCTTCTTTTAATTGTAAAAAGAATAAATAAGTGTTATAATATGCAAACAAAAAGAGGGGATAATATGCAAGAAGCAATAATTGAATTAGTAACTGGAATAGCAAAAGATTTATTATTTGTATCAACTATTACCACAATAGAAATACCAATGTTAACTAAAATGAATAAAGTAGATTATGATAATTTATTAAAGAAAAGAATAAGTAATACTGCTAAAGAAGAAAAAAGTAATGTTGATGAAAAAATAAAACCATTATTAAAGAGAATAGAAGAAACAACAAATAAGAATAATATAAAATATATAAATAAAAATATTAATAATTTAAAAATAAATAAAGATTATTTTTTATTACTAAAAGGTTGGACAGGTTCATATAATGTAAAAGATAATAAAGTAAACATAGTAAACGATGATGCATTATACCATGAAATATTCCATGTATTAAGTGGTGAATATGATAAGATAGAAGATACTATATATGATGGATTCTTAGTAAGTAATAAGAATGGAAAAGTAGGTATAGGATTAAACGAAGGATATACCGAGTATAAGGCTTCAACTACATTTAGAAATGGAAAAGTAAAAGCCTATAAAAAAGAAGTAAAATTAGCTAAAATAGTAGAAGAATTCTTTTATAATAAAAAAGATATGGAAGAATATTATTATAGACATAATTTACCAGAATTTATTTATTACATGAGTCAATATGCAGATAAAGAAGAAATAAAAAGTTTTATTAAAGATTATGATTTAATGACTAATACAAATAAATTACTTTCTCAATCACCTAATTACTATTATGTTAGAAATTTAATAAGATTAAATAAATGGAGTGAAAGCAATAATTTGTCTCCAAATCAAAAAAATAATATAAAACAATTAATAAAAAAATAATGAAAGATACTAATAATTAATGTATAATTAAATTATTAGTACGCCAGTTTAGCTCAGCAGGTAGAGCAGCTCATTCGTAATGAGAAGATCGAAGGTTCAAATCCTTTAACTGGCACCATAATAAATTAATAAAAAATAAGATGTAGAAATTAATTTACATCTTATTTTTTTAATAGAATTTTAATTTTATTTATATCTTCTTGATTATGATCTTTAGATAATTTTTTATCTAATTTATTCTTTTTTAAGAACTTTAAATATTTGTTTCTATTAAAACCAGTGTCTAATGCAAGAGAAGCATCATTATTTAATTTTCTATAATCATCTAAAGAATTAATAGAATATAATTCACTATCAATATATTTCTTTTTAAATGTTTTATTCTCTTTTATATCATTTAGTTTATCTTCTTCATTTCTTAATAAGATATAAAAGTATTTAAACCAATAAGTTAGTCCACGCAATTCTTCTCTTATGTATCGATTGTTTTTCTTATCATAATATGAACTACCTCTTTCAATAGTATCACAAATATAATCTATATTATAATTTATAAATTTAATTCTGTTCTCTGTTTTAAGTTCATCTTCTAAATTATCATGCAAAACTCTTACTTCAGTTTCTCCATTATATTTCTTAACAGTAGCAATTCTATTGTCACATATATAACTAGTATAGGCATTGATTTTTCTATCAGTATCTTTCATATATATCCCCCTCAAAGTGTATGTTTATTATATCATAAATGAATAAAAAGAAAAATTTATCTTTTCTTTACATATCCTTTATTAAATTCTTTTTCACAATTAGATTTTAAAGTATCTAAATCTTCAATATAAGAAATATTATCTTTTGTATTATTTCTTATATTATTTAAATGATTCTTTTCTTCTTTTAATGATCTAAGTAAATATTTTCCTTCAGATACTACACCTCTATTAGTATTTCTAATTAATTTATATTCTTTATAGTCTTTGATAGTATCCATAACTCCAAAAGGTATAGCAATAGAACCAGCTAAAAATGAAATAAGCAAGTTTACATTAATATCATTAAAAGTATAAGTAAATGGATTAATACCATAATTTAAATGTAGAAATAGTGGAGGAGCAATAGCAATTGTACTAATATATCCAATTAATAAACTAGGAAAAAACTTGTTTTCTTCTAAATTGTACATAGAACTAATTCTATCTATTTCTTTATTTAAATAATCTATTTTTTTAGTAGAAGCATCTATTTCTTTATTCATAATTATCTCCTTTTTTTCTGCTATTATAACAAATGAGTGTAAGTATGTAAATTATATAAAAAATATATTGAAAAAGTAAAAAAAAATTGATAATATTAAATTGTAAATAATAGAAAAGGAGAATTATTATGGAGAAAAAGAAAAATGGACAATTAATAATAATTGGTATTTTAGCAGTAGCAATATTATTTATGTCAATCGGTTTTGCGGCATATGCGCAAACATTAAATATTACAGGTAATGTAACAGTTAGTCCTGCAACATGGAGTGTACATTGGGATACAGCATCATTCAAAAAAGATGCTAACAGTGTAGATGTAACTACTACAACATTAACAAACACTGATGTTGCATTTACAGCAACATTAGAAAAACCAGGAGATGTAGCTAAATTTACTATTGATGCAGTAAATGATGGAACATTTGATGCCAACTTAACAGGAATTACTTTATCAACTTTAGGTACAAATGAAGCTAAATATTTAACATATGAAGTTAAATATGGAAGTACTGCATATACAGCAAGTGCTAGTAATTTAAGTACACTTTTAGCAAAAACAAACGGAAGAGAAACAGTAACTGTTACGGTGACTTACACAACTCCTGCCGATAGCGCTGATTTACCACAAAGTGCGGTAAATGTAAATCTATCAGCTTCATTAGATTATACACAAGCATAATTAAAGCTCAGGAAATAAATAATAACTTTTGCTAATAGCTAGTTAGAAAGATTGGAGCATAAAATGAAAAAGAATATTAAGGCAATATATTTAACTGAAATGGCTTTATTAATTCTTATAATTTTATTCTATATGCTTACAAAGGTGGTTTCTAGTAATATAAAAAGTTATCTAGCAATCACCTTTTTATTAATTATACTAATAATAAACATAGTATTATTTAAAATTGATCATACAAAGAATTATTATTCTGGATATATAAGAAGAACAATTATAACAGTACTTATGATATCTGGAATTATAATATATGCTCTAGGAGTAATCATAGGATTTACTCATGGATATAAAATAATTTACAATTCTATAGTATTTAGAATCATACCAATGATACTAATTACAATAATAGTAGAATACTTAAGAACAATTATAGTAAAACATTCATTTAATAATAAAAAGTCAATGGTATTTATATCTATAATACTTTCATTAATACCAATAATTTTAGAAATAAATTATGGTACATTGACTACTAGTTATGAAAAATTTGTCTTTTTAAGTACAATTATTCTTCCAAGCATAGCAGAAAGTTTTTTATGTACATATTTAGTACATAGAGATAACCAATTTTCCAGTATTATGTTTAAATTAATAGTACAATTATATATGTATATAATACCAATAGTACCTAATTTAGGATACTATTTGTATGCTGTATTAAAGATAGTAGTACCATTCATAATATTCTATATTATAAATAAGAACTTGCTTATTGATGAAAATAAAAAATCAGTAGCAAAAATGAATAGAAGAATATTTAGTATACCAATACTTATAGCTTCCTTAATTCTAGTAGTCTTAGTAGCAGGTATATATAAATATAAACTTATAGCTATAGCAACTGATTCTATGAAAGATACATATGCAAGAGGAGACGCAGTACTTATAGAATATTTAAAACCAGAAGAAATTAAAGTTGGCGAAGTAATGGTATTTAGACATAATAATAAAGTAATAACTCATAGAGTAATAGATATAAAAAATAAAAATAATAAGATTTACTATAATACTAAAGGAGATGCCAATCCATCAGCAGATGGATATGTTACAGAAGATAAAGATGTAATAGGTAGAGTAGATTTTGTAATTAAATATATAGGATATCCAACTGTATATTTAGAAGAATTGTTTGGAAAGGGGTAATTTATAATGAAGAAGAGATTAAAAATAACGGTTAAATTAACCCTTATTTCTTTAGTATTCCTAGTAGGATTAGTTTTATTACTATATGGATTATTAAGTAAAGACTATATAGACATAAGATATGTAGAAAATAATAAAGTAAATTACAAAGTATATTTAAAAGATAATAACTATTTTGAAACCGAATATTTAGGTGAAAATAGAACATATATAGCAAGTTTAATAGATTATATAGATATTGATTATAATTATGTAATTACATATGATAAATTAGTAAGTGGTAATTATAGATATTATATAAAAGCAACAATACTTGCAAATAAACCTGAAGGAGAAGGTTATTATTGGAGAAAAGATTTCCAATTAACAGAACCTAAAAAAGTAAATATTAAAGATTTACAATCATATGCAGTAGTTGAAAATATAAAAGTAGACTATGATAAATACAATCAAATATTGAATAGTTTTAAAAAAGAATATTCTATGCAAACTGATGGAGAATTAATAATAAGCTTAGTAGTAGAAAGTACTACTACAGGAAAAGAATATACAGATGAAATAAAAGTAGATTCTGATTTAAGCTTATCTATACCTCTATTAGAGCAAACAGTAGATGCTTCTATTCAAAAAGATGCAATAAGTAAAGATAAGACATTATCAATGATAGATAATTCAAGAAAAATATTCTATTATATATGTAGTTTAATAGGAGTAGTAATTATAGTAATTGCTTTGATAGAATTTATTAATACAATAGTATATAATATTATGAGGAGCAAAAAGAATCTATATAGAACAAAACTAAATAAAATTCTACATAATCATGATAGTATAATAGCTAATGTTAATACATTACCAGATTTAGATGAATTAAATGTTATAGATGTCCAAACATTTGAAGAATTAATAGATGTTTATAATGAAGTAAGAATGCCTATAAATTACTATCAAGATAATAGAAGATATATCAGTACATTTATGATTATAAACGATGGAATTGCATGGGTGTACAAATTTAATAAAGAGGATATTGAGGATGATAATAAAGAAAGTAATAGTAAGGTAAGGTAGATTGCAATGAAAAATAATATGAAGTTTAAAGAAAAAAGTAAAGATAGACTATATGTTAAATTGAATATTATTACTGCAATCGTAACTGCCTTTGTACTTTCTTTTTTGTCTGTTGGATTTGCCTTATATACGCAAGTAGTAAACATAACAGGTAGTATAGGAGTACTACCACAAGGAGAATTCGCTATAACAGCAGTAACAAAAACCGCATCACAAAATACAGATAATGGGCAACCATCATTTACAGCAGACACAGTAGATTTCAATTTAACATTTGTAAAAAGTAGTGATCCAGATCCAGTATATAGTGCTACTTATGATATAGAGTTTACTAATGATACATTCTATGATCAGACAATATCAGATTTAGGATTAACTTTTGAAATAAATGACCAAAATGGTAACCCACTAGGAACAATAAATTATACAGTTACAGGAGTTGATAGTGGAGGTGTAGTACCAAAACTTAGTGTAGCAACTGCAACAGTAACTATTGATTTCACCCCTCTAGTTGATCAAGATACTTATGAAGTAACTGGTGGAGCAGAAGTAGCATCAAATGAAAAACCTGAAGGTAATTTATTAGCTTCACTTAATAATACTACAGGAGATATTAGAAATGGAGCGCTAGCTCAATTTAGTGTAAATGTAGTAAGTACATATGAAAATCCAGTTACATTTAATATAGTAGCAGTATCACCTAAAGTAATAATATGTGATTCAAATGGAAATGCTTTATCAAGTCAAACAATATCAGGTAATAATTCAGGACAGAATTTTACATTTTATATAAAAGAAGATCCTAATACAACTTATCCAGATGACACATTAACTACAAGTATAATATTAACATCATCAGGATTACCAAATACTCAAGCAGGTTCAGTTACATTAGATGTAGATAAAGCTGCACAATATACAGATATAACACCACCAACTGTTGGTAACTTACAAGCAACTATATCTGATACAGTAGGAGAAGTAGACTTAACATGGACAGGTAGTGATGATTACAGTGGAGTAGCATCATATACGATATTAGTATTAGATTCAGATGGAACAGTAATAAATACAATAGATACCCATAGTGATAGTACATCATATACTGTTACTGGATTAAGTCAAGGAGCTGTAGCTTCAACATATTCATTTAAAGTATATGGAACAGATAATGCAACACCAGCAAATACAGCATCACAGACAGATATAGACAATGCAACTACATCTAGTGGACCTTGTGTTGCAACAGCTCAAGCATCATATCAATGGGTATATACAGTAACAGCAACTATATCAAATGGATCATATAGTGGTCCAACAACAGTAGATAGAAATCAAGCTTTAACAGGAGCAACAATAAATGCCAATAACAATTATAGTAGACCAGATTCCGTAACAGTAACAATGGGAGGACAAAGAATAACTTCTGGATTTACTTATAATGCAAATAATGGAAACTTTTCTATGACAAAAGTAACAGGAAATGTAACAATATCTGGTACATGTGACCGTAATGGTGGAATTTGTTTAGGAGAAGGTACAGAAATATTACTTGCTAATGGTAAATATAAAAAGATAGAAAATATCAATTATAAAGACTTATTAGCAGTATGGAGCTATGATACAGGATCAATAGATTACGAATATCCAATATGGATAGAAGTAGAACATACAACAGATGAATATCAATTAAATACATTCAGTGACGGTACAACACTAAAAACATTAGGATTCCATGGAATATTTAGTATTGATTTAAATAGATTTGTATCAGTAGATAACCCAGAAGAATTCTATGTAGGAACAAAAGTATACAAAGTAGAAAATAATAAATTAAAAGAAGTAACTGTAACTAAGATAGAAACAGTAAAAGAAAGAATTAATTATTATCACGTAGTATCAAATAGATATTACAATATAATAGCTAATGACTTATTAACAACAGATGGAACAGTAATACTAAGTAATTTATATGGATTTGATAAAAATGTCACATGGCCAGCAATTAAAGATGTATTATTAAGTGATAAGAATAATCTATATAGATATGAAGAATTACAAGATGCATTACCTAAATACATGTTTATAGGAATGAGAGCAGAAGAAGGTAAAATACTAAGTAATTACGGATTATCATTAGATATGTTTAAAGGCTATTTAAAAGAAAATCAATCTAAAGAAGGTAAATACCTAGATGTAGATAGAAACAGTAATAATAAACGTTTATTTATGGTTACAACATCAAATGATAAAGTAACAAACAAGAATAGAAATAAATATCTAAAAGAAGAAAATAGTTACTATACATTACCAAAGAATTTAATAGTAAAATGTTACTTAAATAGTATTGATAAGAAATGTTATTCTCCAGGGGAGAGAGTACAAGTAACAACTCCAATTCACTTTATAGCTATAAATAAAAATTAAAAAGTACTTGCAAAATTTACTAACTTATATTATTCTTAAAAAAGAGGGTATAAGTTATGAAATTAAGAGT
>CAMOKF010000016.1 GCA_946617625.1 uncultured Bacillota bacterium | reverse complement strand
TTTTTTTAGAACTTCTTTAGTAACATCAATTGCTTTTAATCTTACTTCTTCAGCAGCATCTCTTAAAATAGGAGTTCCTTTATCAATAGCTAAATCAACTAGTTCTTGAGATTTTACTTTTAAAGCAGCTGCTTTTTTCTTAGCTAAATCGTAAGCTTTTTCTTTATCAAGATTTTCTAGCTCATCTTTTAAATCATCAACTTTATTTAAAAAGTCAGCTTTTACTTCTTCAACATCAATTTTTTTAGCTTGATCAACTAAATCATTAATTTTACTTTTAAGTTCCTTTCTTGTTTCTTCACCTTTCTTTGGTGCAAATAGCAATCCTAATCCTGCACCAATTGCAGCTCCTACAATAAATTTACCTAAACCAGATTTTTTACTCATAATCCTCTTCCTCCTCTACAAATTTATCTTTTTTCATTAACTTATTAGTCAAAGATGTAATAGCACCTACGATAGTATTACCTATACCAATAATTCCATCTGTAGTTCTATCAATAATAGAAAAAGCTGTATTTAATGAATTTACTTTCTTTTCAACATTATCCACAACTCGATCTACCTTATCAAGTATCATAATTAATTTTATGCCTAATACTATTAAGACTATTAATAAAACTATTCCACAAATATATAGAATCATTGGTAAAAATACTCCAACAAAATCAGTCATCTACATTACCTCCTACTTTTCATCATACATTGAATCAATTAAATCAAATAAATTATCATCATTTTCAACATCAATAGTAGAATTATTAACTACAGGTTCTTTTTCAACAACCTTATTTTCATTAATTTCTTTATCTTTATCATCAATGGCAAACAATTCAGGCTTATCATCATAATTATCTTTAGATCTTCTCATAACAGCTTTTTCTTTACTAGCATCTTTATAATCTACATTATATTCTAACCCTAAATCATCAAAATATTCCATTGCATCTCCCATAGTAACTTCTTTAATAGAAGGTTTAGATTCATCTTTACTTAAATCTACTAATAAGTTTGAATCTTCTTCCTCTTCTTCTAACACTACAGGTTCAGTTTTAACTTTTTCACTCTTAGGAGTAATACTATTATCTCCAAATGCTTTTTTTCTTACATCATCAACATCAATATTTTCTCTAGAGTAAGAACTAATATGAACATTTCTTTTTTCTTTTACATCTTCTTTTTTATAGTTCTTATCTAAAACACCATATATTGGAGAAATAATAGGAGAAGGTTTAAATCCTGTTCTTTCTTCTTTCTTTTCGTAAGGTTTTCCACCATAATCATGAACTAAGTTTTTACTTGATTCATCTATACCATATGGTGCATGTTCTCTTACTTCCTGTCTATATATTACTCTCTCTTCAACAATAGGTGTTTCTATAACTTCAGGTTTTGGTTCCAAATCATCAATGACAGGTTGATTTATTGAAATATCATTAGGATAGTCATCAACTTTGAAATCATTATCATCCATTACTTTAAAATCTTTTTTAATTTCATTTTCATCAGTAATTATAGGAGCAACTTCTTCCTTAATTGGTTCCTTTTCAGTATTCACATCAACATCGATATTAAGATTATTATCAATATTTTGATTATTCTCAACCTTATTATCATCAATTTTTCCTTCTTTTTTATGTGGCTTTGGAAGAATAATCTTTTTAGCTATAGGCTTATCAGCTTTTTCTTTCTTCTTATCTTTCTTCTCAATTTTAGTTTGTTCTTGACCTTCAGGTACTTCAACATACTCTACTTCAAATAAAGCATTCTTTACAAAATCAACTAATTTCATGAGTTCACCTCTTTTTACTCATTGTCCAAGTCTATCTGTTCTTCATCCATAGACTTAGAGAATTCTTCATCTTCATATTTTGTAACTACATCTAAAAAGTTATCATCAGAACTATTTGTATCAAAAAGATTAAAACTTTCTTCTTGATAATCTAATACATTTTCTCCAACTAAACTTTCTAAAACCTTATCATTAAAATCAACAGATCTTAAAACAAAACACATATTATTAACAACTTCAATTAATTCATCTTTAGGAACATAAGCTTCCATCTTAGCATAATTAAACATAAAGTTAATTAAATAATAATTATTCTTTTTCTTATCAATTTGTATATAACCAGTCTTCTTATTATAATCTAGTTTTCTAGAATAATGAGAAGTATCATTTTCTTCATAAGAATTCTCAATACTATGATAATAACTTATGGCATCTACATATAAGAAATATCTATTCCCATATTTATCAACAAATTTAGCATTATAGTCATCTTTATCTATAAAGCTAAGACCTTTAGGAACATAATACTTATATCCTTCAAAATAAACATTATAAAATTTTGTCTTCTCTGATAGAATAGTTTTCATATTACTACCAATATCAACATTACTTAGAGTAGTAATACTACAACCAGTCACAAGCAGTAGAATAACAGAGAGCAAAACAATTAACTTTTTCATATTTCACCTACTCTTACTACATTATACCAAATTTTTTGTAAATGTAAAAATAAAATACTAATGTTTACATTATTTTCTAGCAACTAAAGAATAGATAGGCATTCCTTTAGACGAAAACTTATCCTCATACTCAGTAGTAATCAAATCATCACTAGCGCTGCTATGCAAATCAAAAGAAATATCAGAAAGCTTATAACCAAAGCTAGATAAAGATTCTAAAGAATAAATAAATAGCTGTTGATTATCAGTTCTTTGATAGATTTCTGCAATATCTTTAAAAATAGAATCATATTTTTCTAAAAAGACTTTACTTGTTAATCTACGCAAATGATGTCTATCTTTAGGCCATGGATCAGAAAAGTTTAAATATATTCTACTAATTTCTTTAGAAAAAACATTATCAATGTTCAAAGCATCCATTCTAATAATAGCTAAATTAGTAAGATTATCAGGTATTTTAGGTAAACTTTTAGCTAAAACACTATCATACTTTTCTATACCAATAAAATTAATATCAGGATACTTAATAGCATTTTCAATTATAAACTTACCTTTACCCATTCCAATCTCTATATAAATTGGATTGTCATTTTTAAAATAATTATTCCAACTACCTTTATAATCTAAATAATCTTTCACTAAAAAATTTGAATTATTTAGTATTTCTTCTTTATTTTTTACATTACGTAATCTCATATTAATTCACCTGTAGATATTTTATCACATTACCATATAAAAAGACATATAATATAGTGAAAGCAAGGGATTATTATGAATCAACCACCATTTTTTATACCACCATTAGTTCAAGGTAATTTAAATGACAGTATTACTCATATAGAATCATTATTAAAAGAGATAAATGATAAGCTCGATAAAATAATTAGTAAAAAAAGTTCATACACACAAGAAGATGACAATTTATATATGTTATAAACAGTAAAATATGCTGTTTTTTTTATTATAAAACACTTTCTATGGTATACTAAAAATATAAGAAAGTGAGGAACATTGATGTTAAAACTTAAAAATATAGAAAAAGAAAAATTTGACGAGTATATTAAAAATCATCCAACTAAATCACATTTCTTACAATCTTCATCATGGGGAGAGTTTTGCAAAGTAAAGAAAAATTTAACTCCCTATTATTTAGGATTAGTAAATGAAGAAGATGAATTAGTAGGAGCAACATTATTACTACAAAAACATCTACCAATGAATTATTGCTATTTTTATGCTCCTAGAGGATTTGTTATAGATTACAATAAAAAAGAAATATTAAAAACAATGACAAGCAAAATAGTAGAGTTTGCTAAATCAAAAAAAGCTATATTTGTAAAAATAGATCCAGATTTAATATATAAATCATACAACTATTTAAATGAAGAAAATGAATTAAACAATAATATTGATGAAATATTTAAATCACTAAAAGAATTAGGATGGAAACACCTAGGATTTACAAAGAATTTTGAAACTATGCAGCCCAGATATACTTTTAGAATTGATTTAACTCAGGATTTAGAAAAAATTGAAGAGCACTTTTCTAAAACTACTAAACAACGAATAGCAAAATCATTAAAACTAGAAACTGAAGTAGAAATAGGTACAAAAAAAGATATAAAAGAGTTTTACAATCTAATGATGTTAACAGAATCAAGAAAAGATTTTGTATCTTATAATGAAGATTATTATGAAACACTATATGAAATTTTTAATGGAAGTAAAAATAGTAAAGCAACTTTATTTTTAGGAAAAATTAATTTTAATAAGACTATACAAGCATTAGAGAAACAATTAAAAAGAATAAATGATCAAATATCAATAATGCCTATAGACAATTTAAGTAAAAGTGCTAAAAGCAAACTAACAGAATTACAAAAACAAAGAAAAAATATAGCAGAAGAAATAGAAAAATATAAGTCTTATCGTACAAAATATGGAACATCAGTAACATTATCAGCACATATGATTATAGAATATGGAGACAAAGCATGGGTTCTATATGCAGGAAATCATAACGACTTATCTGAAACATACGTAAATTACAACACTTATTATGAACACATTAAGTATTGTAAAGAAAAAGGAATTAAAGTATACGACCAATTTGGTACAATAGGAGATTTATCTAAAGATAATCCAAGACTAGGACTTCACGAATTCAAAAAGAAATTTGGTGGAGACTATATAGAATTTCTAGGAGAATTCGATTATGTAACAAATAAGTTAATGTATTTTGTATTCACAAAACTAGTACCTATATATAGAGGAATAATCAGAAAGAAAAGTAAAAAGGAGATAGAAAATGAAGTTAGTAAAGTTAAATGAAAATGAGTTTAAAGACTTTGCTGATAAACATCCACAAATAACATTTCATCAAACTAAAGAATGGGCAAATCTTAAAGAAAAAAACAACTGGACTCCTTACTATATAGGCTTAAAAGATAATGAAAAAATAAAAGCAGGAGCACTATTACTAGCAAAAGAAATTCCAATTATAAAGAAAAAATTATTTTATTCTCCTAGAGGATTATTAGTAGATTATAATAATAAAGAATTATTAGAAGAATTTACAAAAGAAATTAAAAAGTTCTTAAAAAAAGAAAAAGGATTCTTACTAAAAATAGATCCATATGTTGAATACCAAGAAAGAGATAA
Organism: uncultured Bacillota bacterium; assembly: GCA_946617625.1. GTDB lineage: Bacteria > Bacillota_I > Bacilli_A > RF39 > UBA660 > RUG14891. Next base: position 18,420 of record CAMOKF010000016.1, on the reverse strand, counting down.
CAACGGAAATATAATAGAAGATGGATATAATAATTACAATTCATTCGATAATTTAAAGAGTTTAGGATATAAGCATTTTGGTTTTAATTTAATGCAAGATACTTTACAACCTAGATGGATGCATGTAATAGAAATAAATGGTAGAACAGAAGAAGAAGTCCAAAAAGATATGGAATCTAAAACTAGACAAATCTTAAGAAAAAATGAAAAATCATGTATAACAACAAGAGAAATTAGTAGAGATGAATTAATAATATTTAAAAATATTATGGAGCATACATCTGATAGAAGAGAATTTATAGATAGACCATTATCTTATTATGAAAGTATGTGGGATTCACTACATGAATCAGGAATACTCAAAGTCTTAATCGCCGAAATAGATTTCAATGAATACGAAAACAATACAAAAAAGGAACTAGAAGAGATAGAAAAATCATTAAAAGATAGAATATATAAACACGATAATAATTTATTAAAAATGAATGAAAAAAAATATGAATCTTCAAATAAGCAAGATAATGAATCTATTGAAAGATTAAACAAACAACTAGAAAAAATAAAAGACTATAAAAATGAATATGGTGAAAAGAAAACACTAGGTGGCATTTTATTTCTAATATATGGTAATGAAGTATTATCACTATATGGTGGAACGGATGATAATTTAATGCAATTCCAGTCAGCTTACACAGTACATTATGCAGGTATCAAATATGCTATAGACAACCATTATAAAAGATATAACTTCTATGGCATTACAGGAGACTTTAATAAAGATAATCCATTATATGGCCTATATCTATTTAAGAAAAGCTTTGGAGGACACGTAGTAGAATTACTAGGAGAATTTGACTTAGTAATATCACCTTTCTGGTATCATACATATAATATAGCTTATTCACTATATCACAACATAAAAAAATTGAAAAAGAAAATAAAGAGATAAAATTATCTCTTTATTATTTTGTTTATAAAGTCTTTTCCAAATAATTTATCAACAGTTTTAAACTTATAAGTAGAAAAGAAATAGACTATTGCACCAATTATAGAATAAATAATAACAATTAATAGATTTAATAATCTACTATCTATATTTAAAGGTATTAAAAATTTAAATATGAATAAAACAAATAGCATTAATATGCTTCCACAAAGTATATCAAAGAAATTACTTAGCAATCCTTCAAAATTAATCTTACTCTTTTTATTTAAATAAACTAAAGAAATAACAATTGATACTAAATAAGCAAAAATAGTAGCGCTTATAACTCCATAATAAGCTGAAAAACCTCTCCTATAAAAAGAACTAATTAGAGGTACATTAAATAATAATTTAATAATAACTCCACTAAATAAACTAAATACCAATATCTTATTATCTTTAAATAAATGAATAATAGTAATTATTACAGTAAATAAACTCGAAGCTAATCCTGTAAAAATAAAATATGCAAGTAATGAAGGTCCAACATCACTATAACCATAAAACAATGTCCATAATGGTCTAGATAAAAAAGAAATACCAAATACCATAGGAATAGTTAAATATAAACAAATACCAATAGCTTGATTAACTTTAGAATTAATATCTTGATTATTCTTATTTACTATACTTTGAGTTAGATTAGGTACTAAACTAACAACTATACCAGTAGCAATAGAAGATATAATCATATTAAACTTAGTAGCCCATGTAGATAACATACTCATTATAGTTTCTGCTTCACTAACAGTATAATTAGCATAATTAACTAATCCATTAACAACACTAAAAGTATCAATAAAAGAATAAATAGATTTAGATATATCAATTAGTATTAATGGAATTGCATAATAGAATATTTTTCTAACCAATTCTCTATCACTTACAGGTATTTTAATTTTAGGAGAAGTTCCCTTAAATTTAGATTTATTATTAATCATTTTAGTAACTAAATATATATAAGCAACTAAAGCTCCTATAGTAGCACCAAAAACAGCTACTCCAACAGCAGTAGTTAAGCTTAACTTAAAAACTTTTAACGCAAGAAAACTACCAACAATTATTACTAGAACTCTAAATAATTGTTCAATAACTTGAGATAATGAATAAGGTTCCATAAACTTATGTCCTTGATAATAACCTCTATAGATACTAATTACAGGAACAATAAGAATAGCAGTAGATATAATTCTAATTACTAATGTAACATCAGATATTGTATTACCACCTGATAAATCACCTAATATAATTTTTGCAAAAAAAGAAGCAAATATATTTAAAAATATAAAACAAATAATACCAAATATTAAAGCTATCTTTTTACCTAAGTAAAAAACTCTATCTTTAGCATCATAATTTCCCATAGTATTATATTCAGATACTAATTTACTTATTGCAAGCGGAATACCAGCAGTAGATAAACTAATAAAGAATACATATATAGTATATGCATATCCATATAAAGCTCCACCTTTTTCACCAATTAAAGCATGAAAAGGAATTACATATAAGATGCCTAAAATCTTTGTAATAATAATTCCTAAAGTAACTAATAAAGCTCCTTTGATAAATGAATTTTTTCTCATTAATTTATCTTTTTTCATAACTACACTCCACTATAAATAAATTATAACATACTAATAATATATAATCATTGCTGAAAAGCAAAAAATCTGCTCCTCACTATAAACACTACAACCTACTTGATACTTAATATCAACTAAATTCTTTATACTTTCTAAAAAACTATTAACACTTTCTTCAAGATCAGTTTCATCTTCACAATCAAATATTTTAACTTTCATATAATCACCAACATCATTATAAAAGCTATTAACAATAAAAAAAGTCGATTAATCGACTTTTTACTTAACAACAATATTTACTATTCTACCTTTAATAACTATTACCTTAACTATTTCTTTTCCTTCAATATGCTTCTTAACATTTTCTTCATTCATAGCTTTTTCTTTAATAACTTCTTCAGAATCATCTACATTAATATCTACTGTTCCTCTAACTTTACCATTTACTTGAACACCAATACTAATTGTATCCTCAACTATTTTACTTTCATCATACTTAGGCCAACTTGACTCACAAATAGGTTTATTACCAATTTGTTCATTTAATTCTTCTGTTATGTGAGGAGCAAATGGATTCAACAAAGTTAGTAATAATGAATAGTCTGCTTTTGTTACTTCTTCTTGTTTATCGTATTCATTTAACATAATCATTAAAGAAGAAATAGCTGTATTATATTTTAATGATAATATATCATTTTCTACTTTCTTTATAGTTTTATTTGCTAAAACTTCATTAGTATATTTATTAGAATCAGTAATTATATCTTTCATTCTAACAATTCTATCAATAAATTTTCTACACCCTCTTAAAGAGTCTTCACTCCAAGCAGCATCTTGTTGGTAATCTCCTATAAACATTTCATAAACTCTTAAAGTATCGGCACCATATTCTCTTACTATATCATCAGGATTAATTACATTTCCTTTAGATTTTGACATTTTAAGTCCATCAGGGCCTAAAATCATACCATGAGATACTCTAGTCCAAATCATTTCTTTATGAGGTACTAATCCAATATTATATAAAAATTGTACCCAGAATCTTGCATAAAGCAAATGTCTTGCAGTATGTTCCATACCACCATTATACCAATCTACTCTATTCCAATACTTCATTGCATCCATTGATGCAAATTCATTTGTATTATGAGGATCCATAAATCTTAAGAAATACCATGAAGATCCAGCCCAGTTAGGCATAGTATCTGTTTCTCTCTTAGCTGCTCCTCCACATTTAGGGCACTTAGTATTAACCCATTCATCTATTTTAGCTAAAGGACTTTCTCCATTATCAGTAGGCTCATATTCAGCTACATCAGGAAGTAACAATGGTAAATCCTCTTCCTTCATAGGTTGCCATCCACACTTATCACAATAAATCATAGGAATAGGTTCTCCCCAGAATCTCTGACGAGAGAATATCCAATCGCGCATTTTATAATTATTAACACGTCTTCCAATATTCTTTTCTTCAAGCATCTTAGTAATAGCTTCTTTAGCATCTTTTACACTTAAACCATCAAATTCTCCACTATTAACTAAAACAGCTTTTTTATCTTCTAAATACTCACCTTTTTCAACAGCATGGGAAGAAATATCACCAGATTCAATAACTTTAATTATTTCTAAGTTATGTTCTTTAGCATATTCATAATCTCTTTGATCATGGGCAGGTACAGCCATTACAGCACCAGTACCATAATCACCTAATACAAAGTCTCCTAAATAAATTGGAACTTCTTTTCCATTAACTGGATTGATAGCTTTTATTCCTTTAACTTCAACACCAGTTTTACCTTTATTTAACTCAGTTCTATCCATTGCAGACTTATTAGCTGTTTCTTCAATATAAGCTAAAACTTCATCTTTATTTTCTACTCTAGGCATTAACTCTTTAATTAACTTACCATCAGGAGCAATAACAAAGAAAGTAATTCCATATATAGTTTCAATACAAGTAGTAAATATAGAGAATTTTCCTCCTCCTACTATATCTACATCTACTTCAACACCTTCACTTTTGCCAATCCAATTAATTTGTCCTAACTTAACTCTATCAGCAAAATTAGTATCATCTAATCCTTTTAATAAATCTTCTGCATAATCTGACATACGAAGCATCCATTGACTTTTTTCTTTTTGTTGAACTTTAGATCCACAACGTTCACATACTCCACCAGCAGCATCTTCATTAGATAAAACACTTTTACAAGTAGGACACCAGTTAACAGGAATAGTATCTTTATAAGCCATTCCATTTTTATAAAATTGTAAGAATTGCCATTGAGTCCATTTATAATAATCAGGATCAGTAGTAGAGAATTCTCTAGACCAATCAAAAGAGAATCCCATTTTTTTCATTTGTCCCTTAAAAGTTTTTATATTTTCAGCAACTGCTTGTTTAGGATGAACATGATTCTTTATAGCATATTGTTCAGCAGGAGCACCAAAAGCATCCCATCCCATAGGAAACAAAACATTTTCTCCTTGCATTCTTCTCATTCTAGCCATTGCATCATGAGCAGTATAACTTCTAACATGTCCTACATGTAATCCAGCTCCAGATGGATATGGGAATTCTACCAATATATAGTAAGGTTTCTTACTAGAATTATTCACTGCTTTAAAAGATTCATTCTTATCCCAATAATCTTGCCACTTTTTTTCAATTTCATTATAATTAATCATTCTTAATCATTCCTTTCTTTTTATAAAATAAATAAATTAAATGATAACTTAATAAAATAGAAATTATAATTCCAACAAAAGCAAAAATAATTTCTAAAACAAAGTTATTAATAAGTAACATTATTGATATTACAATAGATATATCAAATGATGATAATAGTGCTACTAATTGCAGTAGTTGATTATAATCAATCTTTTTCATATCAAGATTATATCTATTAACTAAATATCTAATCTCAACTATATCTTTTACTTTTACTCCATTTGCTATTTTTTTCTTAGTTTTTGAAACAACAAATAATTCATAAAATATCAAAGTAACAATAAAAGTAAAAATAAATAATAAAAACTCCTTCATAAACCCTCCAATAAAAAAACTCATCCTTAACATAAGGACGAGTTATCGCGGTACCACCTTAATTCATAGTAAAAACTATGCAACTTTAAAGAGATAAAGGTCTTACCCTAATATTACAATTTATGATCAAGTTCACTATAATCACTTACTTGTTTTCACCAACCACAAGCTCTCTTAAAATATATTTTATAGCTACTACTACCACTAATATTTCAAAAACTAATCATATTATATTATAAATAATCAATTAATACAAGAAAAATTTACTTTATAATACCTTTATTAAGTATTTCAGTATCTGTAAGTATCCATTTAGTATTTAAATCACTAGAAGTAACATTATTAGTTAAACTACTATTAGAATAGTTAATTTCTTTATCAACAATTAACTGCTGATAATCATAAAACATATCTAGAATATTATTATAAAAGTTATCTTCATTCTTAAAAAAGCCAGTTAAATTAGCTATTATACTAATATCACTCTTATTAGAAACATCAAAAGATTCTCCATTTAATCTATAATATAATTCTAATGATAACGCTAAAGGATTATTTATAACAATTTTATCACTATCATAAAAATATATAATACCCTCAGCATATCTAATTAATGCATTTTTTTCATTCTTAGTAAATACATCAAAATAACTATTACTTGAACTTAACTCTTTAAAAGTTGAAAATAATATTTCATCAGTAACAAAGTTTCTTTTAACATCCTCTACAGCACTTAAATCAGTATTAGAAAACATACTATTAGAATAGTCATCTAATAATTTTAAACTATCTTCTCCTCCATAAAGATACAATCTCAATAAGAAATCAAAATTGTCTAAAAGTTGATACGTAATTAAATTATAATCTTCTATAGGAATACCATCTACTGAATCTATCCAATTATTCACATCTTTATTGTAAAAACATAAATAAGAATATTTTCTAACATTATTTAGTATATCAATTTTAGAATCATATGATACATTATCAAAAAGACTATTATCATAATAATTATCTAAGTCACCATTAAAGAAATGCTTAACTAATTTATCATATAAATCAATTTCATTATCTAGATTTACATCACTTAAATAATTAATAATAACAGTATCTTTTAATTTTTCTAAAGAATGAACTTTTCTAGTTACATCTTCTATTTCAACCATATAACACCACCTATACTTCGTTAATATATTCAAGTAATTTTAAGAATAAAGTAATATAATTTTTATCTAAACCTTTTTTCTTCATCTTACGTATTTCAATACGTTTTTTACTAATAGACAAAGGTCCAAACATTATAGCAGCTATTTCTTCTTTTAAATAAGTACCTATTTTTAAATCCATTAAAATACTATTAACATCATCATTTATTAAACGTAAAGCATCTATCTCAATATCTTTACCTTTACAGTTAATAGATAATTGACCTATTGTTGGACAATTCTTGACTTCTACTATAAAGTCATTACCATCAACATAACTTTCAACATTTATTTGTGTAGAATTAAAGTACACAACAACATCTCTTGCTTGTTTAGTATTTCTAAATACAACCTTATAATTTCTATATTCAGGTACTATACCACTCTTACCATCAACTGATCTAAAAATAACAGTATAATTATTCTTTAAATAGTTATAATCAATTGAAGTCTTTAAATAATAACCATCTCGGTATAAAGAAGTAATTCCATCATCTTCATATAACGTATAAGTATTAGATACTCCAGGGAATATTTGTACCTCTAAATCAGTTGGTAAACCAGTATTATTATAATCACTTCTGTTAGATAAAGGTATTATACTTCCAGCATGAGCAAAAACTGGATAATCACTCTCTTTAAAGAAAGAAGTATATTTTTTATTACCCGGAAATTTCTTACCAGTAACAAAATCATACCAAATGCCATCAGGTATAAAGAATTTATGAATAGTACGATTCATAGTAGGATCTTTCTTATCAAGTATAGGACATACTAATAATTGCGATCCAAAATAATATTGATTTCTATAAATATCATCATCATAAACCCACATATAATTATAATAGAAAGGTTGAATAAGAGGAGTTCCTGATTTTGTATAGTTATATGCCTCTGTATATAAATAAGGTATTAATCTATGTCTTAATCTTAAATAATCAGCAGCAATATTTTCAGTCTTTACATCCCATAACCATGGTTCTCTTTTATAATAAGGTCCTCTAGCTCCATGAAATCTTAAAATAGGAGAAAAAACCCCTAATTGTATATATCTTATATATAACTCACCATGTTCATATCCACCATGGTTACCACCTACATCATGACTCCACCAACTAACTCCTATATTAGCAGCATTTAAATACTTAAAAGGTAATGATTTTAATGACTCCCAACTAACTTCACTAGAACCTCCATATAAAACTGGATATCTATGAGGAGCAACTAAACCATTACGAGATAAAATCATAGGTCTTTTTGAATTATTTCTTCCACTATCTAAATACATATAGTGATCTAATGCCCATAATTTAGAAACATCATCTCTACATGCACTATCATTCCAAAAGAAATCAACACCTAACTGTTCTAATGGATGTAAAAAGACTTTAAATAGAACATCCAATAATTTAGGATTAAGTGGATCAAATAATATTACTTTAGAATCTAATATCTCTAAATACTCACTTGCAGGTTTATAATAAGCTTCATGTGGATAAAAACCATTCATAGGATCAACAACTAATCCAACTTTAATACCCTTAGAATGAAGTTTCTTAATAGTTTCTTCTGGCTTACTAAATAAAGCGTTGTTAAAAGTATAACCAGACTTTAAATCTTTGTAATCACCGACATTTCTATAATGCCAATCATGATCAAATAATAATACAGATAAAGGTATTTTTTTCTTTTCAAAATTCTTAATTAATTCATTAACAGAATTATCATCATAAGTAACATTTCTACTCCACCAATTACCTAGAGCATATCTAGGAATCATAGCAGGAGAACCAGTCATTTTAAAATAGTCAAATAAAGCTTGTTTAAAATCTCTATCATACATAAATACATATATATCAATATGACCATTTATAGGCTCTAATAAAGTACCATCCTGCACTATAATTCTACTATTACTATCATCAAATGATGCAAAACCATCTAAAGAGAATAATCCTCTTTGTAATCTTTTATCAGTTGGGACATCATCAGATACAATATTACCACCCATATTTCTAACTTCAGGGTGACCATAATACCAATCTTTTTGTCTATCTTTATCACGACTTCGTAAAGTTATTTTTAAATTTTTTGCAGCATCTACATGTCCACCAGCAAATGGTTGACCTTTTACATATGTTAAAACAAAATACTTAGTAGTTATTTGTAATACGGAGTCATTTTGTTCCGGAACAAAATCAGGAACACAAATGTTCCTTCTTCTTACAAATTGTGTAGGATTATCAACAAATTGATTTGTAGTAGAATATTCAAGTCTTACACATCTATCAGAAATAACAGATATACGATAATTAGGGCCTTGAAAAATATTTTTATCTTCACTTTTACTTTTAGCAACATCTACTTCAAATTGTTTACCTAGTGGATACATATAAACACCCTCTTATTCTTATAAATATAATAACATAAATAAATAGTTATTCCAATAATTAATCATCTAAAAAAGTAGCATAATACTCTTCAAAAGATATATTATTTTCATGCATATAAGTTGCTATTTTTACACCAACATATCTATAATGCCATGGTTCATTATTAATCCCTGTATATGGAATATATTTCTTTGGATATCTCATAATAAATCCATACTTATAAGCATTATCCTGCATCCAAACATATTCCTTAGAATTAGCAAATATACTTACAGATGTACTTCCAATATCTAATCCTAAACCAGTCTGATGCTCCGAAAATCCAGGAGAAGCAACATATCTTCTAACATAATCTTCACCATATAATTTAGCATAAGTATCACAAAGCTCAACTTGATCTTCATAACTTCTATAAGCAGAATTAATAACTAATCCATATCCTTCATTCTTAGCAGCATTATACATCTCAATAAAAGCGTTTAAAACAACTTTATTAGTATATAATTCATTAGATGATGAATAAGGTTTTTCAATCTCTACTAAATCATTAGGAACAAAATCTTCTGATAATTTTCTATGTTTATTAACTAACATATCAAAACTAAATTCAGTAACATCAGTATAATCAGTATAATCCTCTTTATCTAAATCAAGATTAACAATCAATACAGTTTCTTCATCATCTTCCCCAGTTTCATCAGAATAAGCTATATACCTATCATAATTTCTAAGTTTAGCATAAGGAACACTATAAAATTCTTCCAAATATTTAACCTTATCCCTTTTAGCAAAAGCACTAACATCATCATCATTACCATGAGCAAAAATCATATTAATATTTGAAATAGAATAACCTTTTTCGATCAAAGTATTAATATTCTTAATTAAATGTTTATGATCAACATATTTAATATCTCTATATTTTTCCAAATATTCAAATTTATAATATTCACTACTAAAAGCAGCATCAAGAGTCTTATTTTCTCCAACACTTTGAATATATTTTTTTAAATTATGAAATAAAATATAGTTACTTGATTGTTCGCTATATCCAATCTTAGTAATAGTATTTATCTCATGTCTATAAAAAAGAAAAGCAATAACAAAAACACAAAGTAAAATACCAATAAATTTAAATACTTTAATCACAGATGATTTAACTTTTACTTTTTTAACCTTAGTCATTATACTTCACCTACTATATAGAGTATACCATACATTTATTGATTATAAAGCGTTTTTATGATACAATTTAGTCGATTTATATTAAGTGAGGTGTTGGTATGAAAGCTCTAGTTCTATCAGGAGGAGGATCCAAAGGATCATATCAAATAGGAGTATGGAAAGCATTAAAAAAATTACACATAAAATTTGATATAGTAACTGGAACATCATCAGGAGCAATAAATGGAGTCTTAATAACACAAAATTCATATTTTAAAGCCTTAAGAATATGGAAAAAACTAAGTTATAAAAATATTTTTGGAGATGAATTTACAAATAGTAATGAAATTAAAACTCTATATAAAACATTTGCTAAAAACTTTATATCAGATGGCGGAACAGAAGTTAATGAATTACATGAATTAATAAAAGCAAATATTAATATTAATAGATTTTATAAATCAAAAATTAATTATGGATTAGTAACATATAATTTAACTACAATGAAACCAATCCAATTAGAAAAAAAAGATATTCCAAAAGATCAATTAAGTGAATATATATTAGCTTCTGCATCATGCTTTCCAGCATTTAAAAAAATGAATATCGAAGGAAACGACTATATAGATGGTGGATACTATGATAATATACCAATTAATCTAGCAATTAATATGGGAGCTGATGAAGCTATAGTAGTTGACTTATCATCAATAGGATTAAAGAAAAAACCAAAGAAAAAAATAAAAACTATTACTATTAAGCCAAACAACCAACTAAGTAACTTTTTATTATTTGATAAAGAAGCATCAAAGAAAAATATGAAATATGGTTATAACGATACTTTAAAAGTTTTCAACAAATTAGAAGGTAATAAATATACATTCAAATTAAATGAAATAAAAAAATTCGAAGATTTATACCTAGAAAACTATAAAAAAATATTATATAGAATATTCGATACTAAAGAACAAGTTGAAAAATTTAATAGATTAATTAAGATTGAAACAAAAGAAAAATTAAAAAGAGAATTAGTTAATCTTATAATAGAAGATATTGGCTATAAATATAATATTGATGATACAAAAATATATACATGCTATAGTTTTAATAATGAACTAATAAAAAAAGTAGTTAAAGACTTAAGAAAAGAAAAAGATGATAGTATTTTATATTTTTATAAATTATTACAAGATGAAGAATATAGAACAATAAAAAAAGAAGCAATCATAAGACCATTTGATTTATTAAGAGCAATATATATCTATTCAGTAATGGAGTAATTATGAATAATTTTAAATATTCAAATACAAATAAGAGATATCATACTTTAGATTATTATTATAAGAAAAAGTATAATTCAAAAATATTTAAAGTAAGTTTAAATGGTGGTTTCACATGTCCTAACATAGATGGAACAGTAGGATATGGAGGATGTATATATTGTTCTAAAACAGGTAGCGGAGAATTTGCCGGAAATATTACAGATGATATAGAAGAACAATTTACTAAAGTGAAACAAATGATGCATAAAAAGTGGCCTAAAGCAAAGTATATAGCATATTTTCAAGCAAGAACAAATACCTATGCTAAAATAGATAGATTAAAAGAATTATATGAAAAGGCTTTAAAACAAGAAAATGTTGTAGGTATTAATATTGCTACTAGACCTGACGCTATATCAGACGAATGTTTAGATTATTTAGAAGAATTAAATCATAGAACAGATGTAACAATTGAATTAGGACTTCAAACCATAAAAGAAGAAACAACAAAACTAATTAATAGATGTCATTCATTAGAATGTTTTGAGAATATGGTAAAAGAATTGAGAAAAAGAAATATAGATGTAGTTGTCCATATTATAAATGGTTTACCTTATGAAACAAAAGAAGATATGCTAAATACAGTAAAATACCTAAATAAATTAGATATTCAAGGTATTAAAATACATATGCTTAGTGTATGTAAAGATACACCATTAGAATTAATGTATAAAGAAAAAAAATTTCACATTCTAACAAAAGAAGAATATATAGATATTGTAATAAATCAACTAGAATTATTAAGAGAAGAAATAGTAATACATAGGATAACAGGAGACCCAAAATTAGAGGATCTTATAGAGCCTTTATGGTTAGTAAAAAAATTCTGTGTATTAAATGACATAGATAAAGAAATGGTAAAAAGAGATACTTATCAAGGAATATATGCAAACAATTAATTATTATTTAATAATAAACATATCAACTTTTATAATCTATGGAATAGATAAATATTTAGCAATAAAAAACCTATATAGAATAAGTGAAAAAATACTTTTATTATTATCTATATTAGGTGGAAGTATAGGAGCATTAATAAGTATGTATCTATTTCATCATAAAACAAAAAAAGCAAGATTTATCATAGTAAATCTTACTTCTCTAATAATTCATATTCTATTAATAATATAAAAGCATCACCAAAGTGATGCTTATTTTTATTTATCTTTATTTGTAGTTTCTTTTAAAACTGTGCCTATAGTAGCTAAGTTTTGCAATTCACTAGGAACAATAATCTTAGTAGATTGTCCATTTGCAACATTTACTAAAGCTTCATAACTTTTTAATTTTAAAACAGCTTCATCCATTTTAGCTTCTTTTAATAATTTAAGACCTTGAGCATTAGCTTCTTGAATTTTAACAATTGCTTCTGCTTCACCTTCAGCTTCACGAATTTTAGCTTCTCTTTTAGCATCAGCTCTTAATATAGTACTTTCTTTCTCACCTTCAGCAGTAAGAATTGCAGCTTTCTTTTCTCCTTCTGCTCTAAGAATAGCTTCACGTCTTTCACGTTCTGCTCTCATTTGTTTTTCCATTGCTTCTTGAATATCTCTAGGAGGTAAAATATTTTTAACTTCTACACGATTAACTTTAATACCCCAAGGATCAGTAGCTTCATCCAAAATTGATCTCATCTTAGTATTAATTACATCACGAGATGTTAAAGTCTCATCTAACTCTAACTCACCAATAATATTACGAAGTGTAGTTGCAGTTAAATTTTCAATAGCACTTACTGGATTTTCAACTCCATAAGTATATAATTTAGAATCAGTAATTTGGAAATATACAACAGTATCAATTTGCATAGTAACGTTATCCTTAGTAATAACTGGTTGTGGAGCAAAGTCCTTAACAATCTCTTTCAAACTAACAATATTAGCTACTCTTTCAAAAAATGGAATAACATAATTTAAACCAGTTTGCATAGTTCTATGATATGCACCTAATCTTTCAACAACATAAGCCTTTGATTGTGGAACAATCTTAACTCCTGAAACAAAAATAACAATAATAACAATAATTACAATTAAACCTAAAGTCATTTATTTTTCCTCCTTTTTAACAATTAGTTTAACTCCATCTATCTTTTCGACAACAATTGAATCACCAACTTCAAGTGTTTCATCACTTGTTGCAGTCCAAATAGTACCTAAAACTTTAACTTCTCCTCTTTCTTTTGGTGTAATTTTTTTAACTACATCTCCACTTTTGCCAATAAACCTATCAGAATTAGTAGGTTCAAATTTATTTGCTTTTAACTTTTTAACTATTGGCTTAGTTAATAATAAACTGATAATACTAACTATAATAAAAACAATAACTTGAATTGCAACAGAGTCAGTAAACATTGAAACAAATAATGATACTATTGCTCCACAAGCAAACCATATAGTTACAAGATTAACAGTTATTATTTCAATAAAAACAAACAATAGAAATAATAGTCCCCATACCATTGACACCTATATCACCTCTTTAGCCATATAATACCATAAAAGACATAAATCATCAATATTATAAAAATTTCTACTTGAATAGACTAAAAAATTATAATATAATTTGATTAGAGTAGAATAGGAGCTAAAAGATTATATGGATTACAAGAAAAAAACAAAAAAACTAAGAATAATCTCATTAACTTTAGCATGTTGGGGTTTGCTACTAATTGGCAGTGGTATAGCAATGACTAAACACGAAACAACAGTAGTTCAACGTACATATTCTTTAAGTGTGCATCAAAGTAAAGTAGCTGAATCAAAAACAAATGAAATAAAATTAAAAGATATGGAATCAGAAATAAATAATCCTATCAGTGTTAATATAAGAGATTATTTAGAAAATTCAGAAAAAATAGAAGAAAATATAATAAATGCTTTAAAACTAGATACATCTAAAGTAAATATACAAGAAGCTGGTAGTTATACATATACAATTACATATAAAAAGAAAAAATATAATGGGACATTCACAATAAAAGAAAAAGAATTGCCAAAGTTAGCTTTAACATTAAAATCATTAAAAATAAAAAAAGGCTCACAATTAGAAACAAGTTTAAATACATATATTAATCAAACACTAACTGAAGAAATTGCAAGTAATATTACACTTGATTTAAGTTCAGTTAAAACAGACCTTGTTGGTGTATATCAATATTCAGTAAAGTATAATAATCAATTATATACATCAACAATAGAAGTATATGAACCACAAACAGTAATAATTACACCTAATAGTGAAACAGAAGTTAAAGAAGAACCAAAAGAAGATACACAGCCAGAAACTCCTACACCTACGCCAGAGCCAACAACAGAAACAGAGCAATAAAAAAGATCTAGAATTCTAGATCTTTTTTTTATGATAATCCAACTATATTATTATCAATAACATCTATTTTTTCATAACATGGTCTCTTAGATAAACCAGGCATAGTCATAATACTACCTAAATAAATAGTTATAATCTCTGCTCCATTAAATATTTCCACATCTTTAACAGTAACAGTAAAATCTTTAGGAGCACCAACTAACTTAGGATCATCTGAAAATGAATATTGAGTTTTAGCAATACAAACAGGATAATTACCATAGCCATATTCTTCTATATTTTTTATTTTATCTAAAGCTATATCCGTATATTCAATATTGCCAGCATGATATATATTTTTAGCAACACAAGCTATCTTTTCTTTTATTGATAAATTATCATCATATAAAACATGAAAGTTACTTTTCTTTTTACATAAAGCTACTACTTTTTTAGCTAAGTCAACAGCACCTTTTCCACCATCAACATAAGCGGTAGATAAACTAAAATCTACTCCTTTATCATTACAAAATTCTTTAACTATATTAATCTCATCATCAGTATCGGTTGTAAATTTATTTAAACAGACAATAACATCTACTCCATATTGTCTTAGATTATCTATATGAGTATCTAAATTTTCAAGACCTTTTTTTAATGCATCATCATTTTTTAAGAAAACATCATCTTTAGAAACCCCACCATGATATTTCATTGCTTTAATTGTTGCCACCAATACAATTACATTTGGTTTTAATCCAGCCTTACGACACTTAATATCTAAAAACTTTTCTGCTCCTAAATCAGCCCCAAATCCAGCTTCAGTAACTACATAATCAGCTAATCCTAAACCTAATTTAGTAGCTACAATACTATTACATCCATGAGCAATATTAGCAAAAGGTCCACCATGAATAATAGTAGGAGTTCCTTCAAGAGTTTGAACTAAATTAGGCTTAAAAGCGTCTTTTAAAAGTGCTACCATAGATCCTTCAATACCTAAAGATTTAGCATAAATAAATTCGTTCTTACTATTTGTACCAATAATAATATTGCCTAATCTTCTCTTTAGATCATCTAAAGAAGTTGATAAACAAAATAATGCCATAATTTCACTAGCAGCAGTAATAGAAAAAGATTCATTTCTATCACCCTTATTACTTTTCAAAATAACATCTCTTAATGCTCTATCATTACAATCCAAGCATCTATGAAAACGTACAGTCTGAATATCTAACTCATTTCCAAAATAAATGTGATTGTCTATAGCAGAACATAATAAATTATTTGCAGAAGTAATAGCATGAAAATCTCCAGTAAAATGAAGATTAATATCTTCCATTGGTACTACTTGACTATAGCCACCACCTGTAGCTCCACCTTTAATACCAAATACAGGTCCCATTGAAGGTTCCCTTAAAACAGCAATACTCTTCTTATCAATGACTCTTAAGGCATCAGCTAATCCAATTGAAACAGTTGTCTTACCTTCTCCTAAAGGAGTTGGAGAAATAGCAGTAACCAATATTAACTTACTAGATCCACCCTCAACCTCTTTTAAGATCTTACACTTATCAACACCATATAAAGCAAGATCAGATTCAACAAGACCAACTTTCTTAGCAATATCCCTTATATCTTCTTTTTTATACATTCTCGCGATTTCAATATCTTCCATCTAATCACCTCAGTGAAATTATATCATAAAACTATTAAACTTGATAATTAATATAGATTTATTCACAAAAAATATAAAAGTATAATATAAAAATAAAAAAACTAATAAAAAAATGTTCTAATTCTTCTAAAATATCGGTTTTACAACAAAAAAAGGAAATGATAATATCGTAAACATTAAGAAAAAAGGAGGAATTAGATGAAAAATAAAATATATTTCTTAATAACAATTATTGCAATTATTATGAGCTTAAGCATCAATGTATATGCAAAAGAAAAAGGATTTTATGAAGGAGAATATATAGATAATATATATATGAATAAAATAATGAGTAATGACCCATCAACAATATATTATCAAAAAGCAAGATTCTTTAGAGATAAGGAAACAAATGAATTTGTATATTGTATAGAGCCACAAGCTTTCTTTAACGAAAACTCTGCATACAATGAAATAACTCCACCATTAAATGATATTAATATTCAGATGATTAAAGCATATGCATACTATGGATATAACTATCCAGGACATGAAGATAAAAAATGGTATGCTATAACACAACTATTAATATGGCAAGCAGCAGATCCAACTGGAAAGTTCTATTTTACAGATGGATTAAACGGTAATAGAATTGATATCTATCAAAATGAAATTAATGAATTAAAAAGTTTAGTTAATAAACACTATACTAGACCAAATATTACAGAATTACCTAGATCATTAGAAGAAAAAAATTATATTGAAGTAAATGATTTAAATTCAGTAATTAGTAATTATACAACAAATATAGGAACAATAGAAGGGAATAAGTTAGTCCTTAAAGACTTAAAAGAAGGTACTTACAACATTGTTTTAACAAGAAAAAGTAATAGATATAATAAGAATATAAAAATATATGAATCAATAAATAGTCAAAACCTAATAACTCAAGGAAATTTAGAAGATATAGTAGCATCTAAAAAAATAAATGTAATTAAAACAAATATAACTATAAACAAAATAGATGAAGATACTAATTCAAATAAAACAACAGGTGAAGCAAAAATAGAAGGTACTATTATAGAAATAAAAAAATATAATTCTATAATAAAGCAAATAAAATTAGATAGCACTGGATCATATAGTATAGATAATCTATCATTTGGTAAATATACTATAAAAGAAAATACACCTGGAGAAGGATACAATATAAATAATACTGAATATGAAGTAACTATAGATTATAATAATCCTAAAGCCATTATAGAAATAAAAAACAAAGTAATAGAGCAAGAATTAACTATTCATAAAACTTATGGAGATAAAGAAGAGTTATTTGATGAAGAAAATATATCATTTGATATCTTAGATTCAAAAAACGAATTAGTGAAAACAATAACTACAGATTCAAAAGGTATAGCAACTACCAAACTACCTTATGGTAATTACTACATAAAGCAAAATAATACAAAAGAAGGATATAAATACGTTGATCCTATAGAGTTAAATGTTGAAACTAATGATTCACTTACATTAGAATTAAAAGACATGAAGATAAAAGAAGAAAAACCAGTTATTAAAAATGATAAAACAATAATAATTGAAGTTCCTAATACATATAAAGAATCAATAATAATAGAGGTTCCAAATACATATAAAAAATCAATAATTGAAATAATAATAAATATATTAAAGGATTTAATATATGATAAAAAACTTAATTAAAATAATATTAATTCTAATTTGTTATTTAGCT
>CAMOKF010000015.1 GCA_946617625.1 uncultured Bacillota bacterium | reverse complement strand
ACAACTAGCATATTTAAAATATACAATTACGTATGCAGATGGAGAAGAATTAGCTAAGTATCAAGAATTAAATGCAGGGGATACATGTACATTTAAAATAAGAATAGAATTTAGAGATGACATACAAGCAGAAGATTTACCTGCAGGAGGAGCATCTTTAAATCTAGGTTTTGATGTATCCTATGTAAGAGCAGATTCTAATAGAATAAGACGTCTAGCAGAAAGAACTTTATACAATGTATTAAAAGATGAATATGATAGTGGAGGATTAGCAAGAAAGTACAATGGAGAACATCAAGACTCTATGGATGCATCTCTATCAACAAAAGATATCTATCATTGGTATGCAGATAATGATACTGATGGTACAGCAGTAACTAATAAAAATAATGTAATATTTGCAAATCACTGTTGGCAGTTATTTAGAACCACAGATACCGGAGGAGCAAAACTAATCTATAATGGAGAAGTAGAAAACAACCAATGTCTAGATACAAGAGGAAATCATGTTGGCTATAATCTTTGTAAAACGATGACTTTAAATTCTAATTACTGGTATGGAACAGATTATACTTATGACTCTATTAATCATAAATTTAGTCTCAGTGGTACAAAAGAACAAGTTACTTGGAATGCAACTACTGGTCCTGAATTAGTTGGGAAATATACTTGTAAGTTATCTAATGCTGTTGGAACATGTTCTACTCTATATTATGTAGAGTCTTATATTGATTCAACAGATGCTGATGTTTTAGAACTAAACTATAATTCTAACTATTCAACTTTTGGTAGATTACAATATAACAAAGATGATAATTCTCCTACATATGTTGGATATATGTATGGTGACATTTATCCAAATAGTACAACAATTGGAACTGCTAGCGATACATTAACACAGACTATGTTACAAAATTTACCGTTGGCCACATATTTTTGGTATTCAGATTCAATTAATTATGATTCTTTATCTACTTTTCAATATTCACTTGTTAATCCATATAAAGTGAGCAGTTCTAATGATTATGGTTCTTTAGTTGGAAAATATACTCTTTCAAGTTCTAATGAAAATTACACTTATACTTCTGCACAATATATAGCTGCAATTAATAATGATAGAATGTATGCTAAAGTTTTGACTAATGGTAATCTCTTGTCAGATTTTGATCCTATAGTATTTGGAAATTCAATTACAGATAACGGAGATGGTACTTATACAATTAATAATACTACATCTGTGTCTTTAAGTGATTGGTATTTAGATTATTCAAATTATTTACATAAATATACATGTGGTGATAGTGCTTCTACTTGTTCTAATCCTAGATATTTAACCAAAACCTCTATTTATGAATATACGTATATAAATGCAGGAGAAAAGATTACAATCGGTAAAACTCGAAACGGTTTAGTCTTAGTTGATACATTACTTGTTAGAAAAGATGAGTTGTTTAAAAATTCCAGTAATTATGGTGAATATAAATATGCTTGCAGTGGTGTTAATACTACATGTACAGAAAACAATCTCAGAATGATTACAGGATTCAATGACATAGGATATGATTATGCTCCAAATCATTATTATGGGAGTAGTGTTATATGGGATGGAACTAAATATACTTTGGTTGATGCAATTGAAATTGAGAATTATAATAATTTAGACAATATTTCTACTCATCATTTTATTTGTCCGAACTATGGTGATATATCATGTTCGAAAGTAGGATATATATATTATTATTCTGGTAGTCGTAAAATTTACTATATATCTTTAGAAAATGGGATTACAACTGTATCTCAGGCGTTAGAAGATATGTTTACAAAAAATACAACTAATTCAAAAATGAAAAGCGGTGTGGATGCATGGTATAAACATTATTTGTTTGAAAACTATGATGACTATATTGAAGATACTATTTATTGTAATGATAGAAGTATACGTTCTTTAAATGGATGGAATCCTAATGGAGGTAGAACAAATAGTTTTCTTCAATTTAATGAATATACTATTACTAATAATTTGAGTTGTCCAAATTTAACAGATAGATTTAGTGTATCAAATAGCAGTGCTCATTTAACTTTTAAAATAGGGTTGATGTCAATTTCTGAAATCAATATTTTAAATAATAACAATGTTCGAAAAGCAAGTGAATATTATTGGCTTTCTTCACCTTATTATTATGGTGCTTATGATGCTATGAATTATAATGTAAGACAAAATGGTTCACTTAATCGAGATTGGGTTTTTTATGAATATAGAGTTCGTCCATCAATATCTCTAAAGCCCAATCTTATATATACATCAGGAGATGGTTCTACGGAGAATCCATATGTAATATATACAGAATAAAATAAAAACAGGTTTTTAAACCTGTTTTCTTATTGATATAATTCTTGATTTAGAAGAGATAAATTATCTTCCATAATAGTTAAATAATCTTTCTTTTCATCTCTTTCATCATCTGTTAAGTTATCCAACTTATGTAATTCCATTTTCTTAATACCATTATATTTATTTAAGAAATTGCTTGCATTATTACTATCATCATTATTTTTAAAAGTAATTATATAATTAACTTGAGAATTCTTCATTAAATCATCTACAGTAGCTATTGTTTTATCAGTAGCAGAACTATCTATACAATATACTGTTAATCCAAACTTTTCTAAATATAGTAGAGCAGAGTCATCAACAACAACATTTAAATTATTAGTATCTTTAACAGCATCTCTATATTCAACATCTAAATTTGATAAATCTATCTTTAAAGAATTATATTTTTCTTCTATATCTTTTTGTAAATAAACTGAATCAATATATTCTAATAATCCATTCTTAACATTTTGACTCATCATTAGTAGAGAGGAAGGATTTAACCATAATTCTTCAGGTGAATAATCTGTTTCCATAACATAAGCAGTATCAATTATTTTTAAAGAACCATTTATTTCTAATAAATCAACAGCTAAATTTCTTTCAGACTCAATCAATCCATTATAGATAAATATTTCTTTATTAGCAAATTCATTCTTTTGTTTTTTACTTAGTTTATAACTACTAGTATCAACTCCATCTGGATATATAGAAGTAATAGTAGAGTGATCTCCATATAGTCTACTAACGACATATTCATTAGCGTAATTAGTAACTCCTATTTCTATACCATCCATTCTATCTGTACCACAGGCTGTAGTAAAGACTGATATTATTCCTAGTAATATAATAATTAATAAATATTTAGTTTTTTTCATGTATATCTCCCTTTTTAGGTACAGGATCATATCCATATCCACCAAAAGGATTACATCTTAATATTCTTTTTAATGATAGATAAGTACCTTTAATAGAACCATACTCAGTAATAGCTTCTTTAGCATAATTAGAGCAAGTAGGTGTATATCTACATTTAATATGAGATGTAAATGGTATCTTTTGATAGATATCTATAAGTTTTAATAGAATAAACTTCATATATTCTCCTAACCAATATTCTAATCATTTTTAATTCTACTATAAAAGAGATAAAATATCAATTAATGTCTTTTATAAAATAAAATTATTATATACTAAAATATTAAATTTTGATATACTTTAGTTGGTGATTATAATGGAAGAGTTATTTAAAAGATTAGGTATAAAACCAAAAAATATGAAATTATATCAAACAGCATTTTCTCATAGTTCATATGCTAATGAACATAAAGATAAAGCTGATTATGAAAGATTAGAATTCTTAGGAGATGCTATAGTAGACTTAGTAGTAGCAGATTACTTATATTCTAATAAAGAAATTGATGAAGGAGAAATGACTAAAGTAAGATCTAGTTATGTATGTGAGAATGCTTTAGCAGTTTATTCTAATGATTTAGATTTAAGTAAATATATAAAAGTAGGAGTAGGAGAAGAACACTCTGGAGGTAAACATAGAAAAGCTATAATAGCTGATATATTTGAAGCTTTAATGGCAGCAATATACTTAGATTTAGGATATGCAACAGTAAGAAGAACTATATTAAATATAATAGTTCCATACATTGAAGATCCAAAGATTAATTTCTTTAGTGATTATAAAAGTGTATTACAAGAATATGTTCAAACTACTCAAAAGTCATTAGTATATGAATTAATAAATGAAGAAGGACCAGCTCATGATAAAAAATATACAGTTGGAGTTAAAATAGATAATATAATGTATGCTACAGGAATAGCTAGTAGTAAAAAAGAAGCAGAGCAAGAAGCAGCTAAAGCAGCTTTAGAAAAGTTAGCAGTATAATTTACAAAAAATAAAAAGAGTGCTATAATTATATAGTCTTTTTTGATTAGTCTTTATATTTTTAATAAATTTTTAAGCGTTGTAAATAAATGAAAGGAGAATAAAATTGAGTAAAATAAAGATTTTTGCTTTAGGTGGGTTAAACGAAAATGGTAAAAATATGTATGTTATCGATGTAGATAAAGACATTTTCGTATTTGATGCCGGACTAAAGTATGATAATGATATAAATTTAGGAGTAGATTATATTATTCCTAATTTTGATTATTTAGTTAAAAATAAAGATAGAGTTAAAGGTATATTTTTAACTCATGGACATGAAGGTAATATGGGTGCTGCTCCAGATATAATTGAGAGTATGCCAGATATTCCAGTATATGGAACAAAATTAACACTAGAAATAGTAAAAAATGATTTATCAAAAGAAACATTAGAGAAGGCTAATCTAAAAGAAATAAGACCACATTCAAAGATTGAATTTGGTAAAAACACACTATTTCCAATAAGTGTTACACATTCTATTCCAGACGCAGTATGTTATGTTTTATATACAGAAAATGGAGCAATTGTTTATACAGGAGACTTTGTATTTGATTCAACTATGCAAGGAGCTTATAAAACAGATATAGGTAAATTAGCTTATGTAGGAAAACAAGGTGTATTATGTTTATTATGTGAATCATTCTATGCAGATAGAGAAGGACATACTTCTCCAAATAATAGAACTTCTAAATTTATTAAAGAAGTATTACATAAGAATGAAAATAGAATTATTTGTACAATATTCCCAGGACATTTCCAAAGAATACAAGAAATATTTGATGAAGTAAGTAAAACTCATAGAAAAATAGTAATAATGGGTAAAAGCTTACAAGAAACTATAAATAAAGCTATAGATGAAGGATATATTACATGTAATAAAGAAATTATAGGTTCATTAACAGATCTAGAAGCTAAAGATACTATTATTATGATTTCAGATGAAAAAGAAAAACCATTTGCTAACTTAGAAAGAATTATTAAAGGATATGATAAGTTTATAAAGATTAAAGATACAGATACAATCTTTATTACAGAACCTTCTTATCCAGGTATAGAAAAAAGAACAGCTATCATAATGGATGATATAGCTATGTTAGGAGCTAATGCAGTAAGTTTATCAAGTAAGAAACATTTACTACATCATGCTTCAAAAGAAGATTTAATGTTAATGATTAACTTAATGAATCCAAAATATTATTTCCCAGTAAAAGGTGAGTATAGACAACAATATGCTAATGCAGATATAGCATATGAAACAGGTATTCCAAAAGAAAATATTTTATTGAAATTAAATGGTGATGTAGTAACTTTTGATAAAGGAAAACTAGTAGATTCACCAGAACATATTGATGTAGATGAAATATTAATAGATGGTAAATCTCAAGGAGATATAGGAAACCTAGTATTAAAAGATAGAGAAATGCTAGGAGAAAATGGAATAGTAATAATAAGCTGTACATTAGATAAGAATACAAAAGAAGTAGTAGGTGGACCTGAAATATTAACTAGAGGATTTATCTATGTTAAAGAAAGTCAAGACCTATTAGAAGAAACTAAAAAGATATCTAAAGAAGTAATTGAAAGTAGTATTGAAATAAATAGTAAGAGAGTAGATTATACTAAAATAAAGAATGAAGTAAGAGATGTTTTAGGTAAATTCTTCTATAAAGAAACAGAATCAAAACCTATGATTATTACTGTAATTCAAGAAGTATAAAGGAGATAGTTATGAAAAAGATATTAGGGGTATTATTACTAGTATTAGTAATAGCTAGTGGATGTACAAAATCTAGTGGAACATTAACATGTAAAAGTAATATAACAAGTGATAATTCAACATATAAAATAAAGATGGAGTCAAAAGTAACATATAAGAATAAAATTGTAGAAAGAGTAACTACAACAGAAGAAATAACTACAACAACAGTAGAACAGGCTACATCATTTAAAGAATTATTAGATAATGCCTATGCTAAATATAATGAAGTAACAGGTTTTACTAATGTAATAGAACAAAAAGATAAAAAGATTATCTCTAAGACTACTATAGATTATAAAAATATAGCTACTGAGAAATTAATTAGTATTGATGAATCAAATAAAAACTTAATTAAAGATGGTAAAGTATCTATAGAAGATATGAAAAAGAATTTAGAAGAAAATGGAGCTACATGTAAGTAGCTCTAATCTGTCCTCGTAGCTCAGTAGGATAGAGCGATTGCCTCCTAAGCAATAGGTCGTTGGTTCGATTCCAATCGGGGACGCCATAGTAAATAAAACTTCAGATATTAAAATCTGGAGTTTTTTTGACAATAATATTAGAATATGATACTATGTATACAGATGAAGGAAACTTCATAAAATAAAAAAGGGAACATTCAGTTTCGCATGTTGAATGTCTACCCATTATTTAATGTGAAGACATTTAAGTCATAGACTTAAGTGTCATTTTTTTATTACTAAAACCAATAAGGTTAAGAGTAGTAAAATGAGCGATATGTAATGAAGCAACTTTATGTTGTATTCACGTTTTTTCAAATCTCTCAAACCTCCTCTCTATGATAGATTAGAGGTAGACACTCAACACTAAATGTTCCAAAATTAAAAGTAACATTCATATCTAAAGTAGTCAAATTGATAAAAAATTAAAATTATAAAAAATTAAGAGTGAAAATAAAAAATTAATTTAAACTAAAAAAGATATAATCCTTTGATTATATCTTTTTATTTGTTATTTACTTTTGAATAAACTAAGCAACCAGTTAAGTTAACAGAACCAATTATTAGCATCGCTAAATATAATAGAATATTATCAAGAGTGGTAATTATTCAGAATTATCTAACCCTTCTGATTTATCAATTTAAGTATTAAAACAATATACATCAATAGCTCAATATTCACCATGATATATACCAGTTAATTTAGCAAATTATGATAATTAATTAAAAGAAAAATGAAAATTGCAGAGATAATTACATAAAATATACTGAATTAACAGTAAAAAAAAAGAAAATATTTCTTGACATTAAAAGTATAGAAACCTATAATAGTGAGCCAAGTAGGGAACTTTACGTACTATAGCATAGTATGTAACAGGTAAAACGATTGGTTCAGGGGTAAAAGAATATACTTAAAAGATTAAAGAAAGTTGGGATATGATGAAAAATAAGAAGGGTAGTTTAATAATTGAAAAATTATTAATGACTCTATTAACACTAGTAATAGTAGTGAATGCTATTATGCCAAGTGTAGTATTGGCAGTAGGAAGTAATGAACAAGTTGTTGATGATGGAGGAACTAACAACTCCGCATGGAATAGTGCTAATGGTTATGTATCTGTTAGTAAAGAATTAACTCCAACATCAGTAGAAGATGAATTTGACATTACATTAAAAGTAAAAACAAAAAATGATATTAAATCAATAATTTCAAATGAAAGAGTAGCAGTAGTAATTGTTACAGATATGTCCAATACAATGAAAAGTGCAATAGACGGTAGTGATTTATGTCCAAACTCACCTTATACTACTAAATCATGTGTAAAAGATGAGATAACTGAGGATATATTTCCAAAAATGAAAGCAGGACTAGCAGCAACAGAAATTCAAAATCTTGTAAGTAATTTTGTAACTGCATCAAATGGCATTACTGGGAACAAAATTGGTGTAGTTGGATTTAACACAAATGGCTTTCCAATTAAACCAATGGAAGATTTAGTAGCAACAGGTAATAAAGAAACTTTTAATGAAGAAGTCTACAACACAATTATGCAAGAAATGAAAAAATATGAAGCAGCAAATGATAAGAATAGATTTACAAATATAGAAGCAGGATTAAAAATGGCACAAAAATGGCTAAGTCAATGTACACAAAAAAATAAGTATGTGATCTTCTTAAGTGATGGGTTACCAACAGTTTATTTAAAAGATAATCAAATATGTTCAAAAGCATCAGATTGTAAAGGAGTAGATCCATTTAAATTAAAAGATGGACTAAGTTCAAAAAATTCATCAAATACAAAATATACTCAATATGGTCCAAATTATAGTGAAACAGCTGCTAGAAAAGCAAGAGATATTGCTATGCAATTGAAAAATAACAAAGTAAATATTTTATCTGTAGGAGTTGGATTAAATACATTTAATGGTACTCCAAAAGAGGCTCCAAAACCAAATGCAAATTATGTTCCAAACATAAAGTATGGTGAGTTAAATATATATACTCATTTAAATGGTGAGCAAATGCTTGTAAACCAAATTCACAGAGCAATAAAAGGAAATGCATATACAATTGAAAATCCTTTTGATTACACAAATGACCTTTCTGTAGCATTAAAACAAGACTGGGAGTTACTTAGAAATTTTTCAGGATTAGCATCGACAAATTATTATTGGGATGGAACTAATCCTCAATGGTATAGAGGTGGATCTGATCACTCACTTACTAGCACTTATGGGATTTCAAATAACACAATAACTGGAGCAAGTACCAATG
This sequence comes from uncultured Bacillota bacterium, assembly GCA_946617625.1. GTDB lineage: Bacteria > Bacillota_I > Bacilli_A > RF39 > UBA660 > RUG14891. The sequence continues at coordinate 18,673 of CAMOKF010000015.1, read as the reverse complement.
ATAAGTTATTTAAAAAATGGCTACAGTATGGAATTGGTTCAGGTAAGTATTGGGATGTATCAGATAATGCTGGATTAGCAAAAGCAATTAAAGCAATTATTGATGATTTAAAATCAACATTAAGTAGAATTACACGAGTATGGACAACTGTTGACCCAATGGGAACAGTTCAAACCAACTCAATGGGTATAAGTAGTTATATTGAGTTTAAAGGATTTATTTTACCAAATGGAACAACATCACAAGGTCCACTAACTGGAAGCAATGGTGCTAATAATACCAATACAGCATCATTTACTCCAAACGAGACATCAGGAACAATTAATTGGGATTTAAAAAACTCTGGATATAGTAAGACAACAGAAGATGGCAAAACAGTTTATAACTATAGCCTAAAATATAAAGTACGTTTAAAAGTAGAATCTCAAGAATTTGAAAGCAATACAGCATATAAAACAAATGATACAACAACTTTAACTTATGCAATTGACGTAAATAATCAATTAGAAGAAAAAAGTATCAATTATCCAATACCAGAAGTAAAAAATTATTTAGGTGATTTAAAAATATCTAAAACAGTAAAAGGTTTAGCATCACCAATATATGACCATTTTGATAGTAATAATTCAGTCTTTACTTTTATAGTTAAATTTAAAGATGCAAATAATAATGCTGTTTCTAAAAAATTTAGTTATGAAAAATATGACAAAAATGGAAATGTAATAGCTAATTCAAACGGAATTATCGATAAAGATCACGATACACTAACATTAGAAGATGGTCAGTATGCAATCATTCATGGATTATATCATGACATTCATTATACAGTAGAAGAAGTAGCTCATGATGGCTTTGTAACAGGTGTAACTGGAAGTCCAGCAAAAACGACTTTAACTAGTGTATTAAAAGATAGTGGTTATCAAGTTTCTTATACAAATACAGCTTATCATTTAAAATTAAAGAAATTTGATAGTGAAAAACAAACACCACTTCAAGGTGTCAAGTTTACCTTATATAGAACATACGACGAAAGTAGTGGTACATTTAGTGATCCAGTAACTAACATGAATGGTTCACTACTTAAAGATATGTTAACTGACTCAGATGGTGTAATTGATTTTGGAAACATATCATTTACAGCTGGAGGAAGAACAACATATTATTTGGTAGAAGAAGACACTATAGATAGATATTGTCTATTAGATAGCTATATTAAAGTAATAGTAGATTCTAATGGAATAACTACAGAGTATAGTGGAAGTGATGCAAATATTCAAACTTCTAAAATAGATGATAATTTAGGTAATATATATGAAATTAGTGCACCAAATAATATAGGTATTGAGTTACCAGTAACTGGAGGATACGGAAGTATATATTATACAGTTTGTGGTATAGTTCTAATGCTAATTGCGGGCATAGGATATAAAATATTGATGAAAGAACAATAAAAATAAAAAAACGAAAGGAATGAATAAATTATGAAAAAATATTTAAAAATGATACTTGCATTTATTATGATATTTGCAATGTATACAAATGTAAACGCAAAAATGACAGGTCCATTTACTATTACAATAGAAAATAGTAAAGAAGGACACACATATGATGTATATCAAATTTTCGCAGGAGATGTATCAATTGCTGGAAGTACAGTAGATACATTAGATCCAAAAACATTATCAAGTGATAAGATTTTATCAAACATCACTTGGGGAGCTGGAGTAAAAGACTCTTTTAAATCACAAAAGGGAAATGCAGCTACATATGCAGCAACATTATTAACAAGAGATCCAGAAGCAGTTGCTAAAGAATTAGAATCTGGATTAAAAGATACTCCAACAGGTTCAACAAGTACTATGTCAAATGGTAAATATACAATCAGTAATTTACCAGCAGGATACTATTTAATCAAAGATAGAAATACTGCAGACTTAGGAGAAGACGATGCAGCAACTGAATACGTTATTCGTTTAGTAGATAGTATTTCAGTAAACCCAAAAACATCTATTCCAACAGCAGATAAAAAGATTGTAGAAGATGACAAAAAAGTAGAAGTTAGTTCTAAATATGCAGTAGGTGATACTGTAAAATATGAATTAATAGGTACTTTACCAACTAACTATGATTATTACGATAGTTATAAATATATATTCAAAGATAATATGTCAAATGGATTAACTCTTAATGCTAATTCAGTTAAAGTATATTTAGTAAATGGAAATAATAAAACTGAAATAACTGAAGGATTTACAAAAAATACAAGTAATCAATCATTAACAGTTACATTTGCTAATTTAAAAACAATTTCATCAATAAATTCAAATACCACAATTATAGTAGAATATACTGCAGTAGTTAATAAAGATGCTGTTCGTGGACTTCCAGGAAATGACAATACATTAGTAATTGAATATTCAAATAATCCAGATTCAGATGAAACTGGAGAAACAACTCCTGAAAAAACAAGAGTATATGTATTTAACTTAAAATTTGATAAGATTGCAAGTGATACAAACAGATTATTAGATGGTGCTCAATTCATGCTAGAAAGAAAAGTAAATGGTAGATGGACAAAGGTTAGTGGAATTGATACAGATGGAAGTACAAGTCTATGTACTAGAGATAACTGCATTAAATATGTAGTTGATGCAGATAATGCAACATTCCATTTCAACGGTATTGCTGAAGGAGAATATAGATTAACTGAAACTGTAACTCCAGATGGATATAATACAATTACTCCAGTTGAATTTACAGTTAAAGCAAATTATGATAATACAGATTCAGAAAAAGCAACTATCTTAAGAGGATTAACTATAGATAGCGCTGAAACAAATGAAGTAGCAAAATTCACAGTTGAAGAAGAAGATCAAGAAAATCCAACAATTAGTACAATTGTAACAACAATTACAAATATTAAAGGAATCCAATTACCATTAACTGGTGGTATGGGAACAACAATATTTACAATTATTGGTATTATTCTAATGGGTGTAGCAGTTGTATGTTTTGTTACAAACAAAAAAGAAGAAATGTAATTTAATAATAATAATAAATACAATAAGGGGGTATTTATCATGCAAAAGAAAAAAATAGTATTGATAGCTATATTCATGATAGGTATCTCTTTTTTGTTATATCCAAGAATTGGTAATATTATTACCAGTTATAATCAAAGAAAATCTATAAAAAAATACGCTGAAACTGTAGTAGGAATCGATAAAGAAAAAAATAAAGAATTATATGAAGAAGCAGTTAAATATAATGAAAAGATATATGAATATAAAAAAGCAAAAAGAAGATATAACTTTGAAGATGAATATGTAAATATATTAAAACTAAATGATAGTAATATTCTAGGATATATTGAAATACCAAAAGCAAAAATTAGTTTGCCTATTTATCATGGAGTAAAAGATAATGTACTTCAAAAAGGAGTAGGTCACGTAAAAGAGTCATCATTACCAATAGGAACAGTAAACCAAAATAGTATGTTAATGGGACATAGTGGTCTACCTATATCTAAAATATTTACAAATTTAGAAAAATTAAAAAAAGGTGACTATATCAAAATTACAGTATTAGATCGAAAACTTTACTATAGAATAACAGAAACAGAAGTAATTGATCCAGAAGATGTTATAGATAGATTAAAGATACAAGAAGGAAAAGATTTAATAACTTTAGTAACTTGTACACCTTATGGAGTAAATTCACATAGATTAATTATACATGCTGAAAGAGCAAAAGATGCACCAGCTGAACAAATAGATCAAATGATAGAAAAAGAAACCCCAAGCGATACTGCAATGATTATTTTAGTATCAGTTGCAACCATAGGATTAATTATTCTAATAATATTAATCTACAAATATATTAAAAAGAAAAAGATAGAAAAGAATAGAATAAAAGCTGAAAGAAAAGCAAAAGAAAGTAAGAAGACTAAAAAATCAAGTATTAAAACAAGTACTGAGAAAAAAGATAAGAAAGAAGTACCAAAAGCAGTAAAACGCAAGAAGAAAAAGAAAAAGAAGGCAGCAACAAAGAAAAGAATAAGAGAAAAGAACAATAAGAAGAGGGGAAAGAAGAATGCGAAGAAACGTTAAACTAATAATAGAGCTATCGCTATTTCTTCTAGGCCTTGCTATTCTAATATATCCTATGATAACAAATTATTTATATGACAAAAAAGTAGAAAAATTAGAAAATAATTATAATGAAACAATAGAAATAAATGGACAAGATAAAAAGTTAAATGATTTATTTAAATTATTAGAAGAAAAAAACAGGATATTATATGAGACACATCAAGATAGCTTTATAAAACAAACTATTTCTTATGAAAAAGAAGAAATAGACCTAACAAAATATGGTTTAAATGATAACATTATCGGATTTTTGCAGATACCAAGTATTGATGTAAATCTTCCAATATATCTTGGGGCAAATAATGGAAATATGCGTTTAGGAGCAGCTCATTTAACAGGAACAAGCTATCCAATAGGTGGTACCAACACAAATGCTGTTTTTGCAGCACATAGAGGTTTTTATGCAGCAAAGATGTTTCGACACATTGATAGTATTAAAATTGGAGATAGTTTATTTATAAAGAATTTTAAAGAAACAATAGAGTATAAAGCAGTCAAAACAGAAGTGATTGCACCAGAGAAGTTAGATAAACTAACAATACAAGATAATAAAGATATGGTTACCATTATGAGTTGTCATCCATTTCCATATGATTATCAAAGATACATTGTTTATTTTGAAAGAACAATTAATTAATGATAGATATATTAAAATGATTAGATTTTTCTAATCATTTTTTTTAAAAAAATATAGATTAATAATTAAAAAAAGGTTATTATGGAAAAGAAGGTGTTAGAGAAGTAGGTGAAAAAATGAAAATAGGATTTGATAATGATAAGTATGTAAAAATTCAAAGTGAAAAAATAAAAGAAAGATTTAAATTATTTGATAAATTATATCTTGAAGTAGGAGGAAAACTATTTGATGACTCTCACGCTGCAAGAATACTACCAGGATTCAAAAGTGATGTAAAAATAAGTATGTTCCAAGAACTAAAAGATGATCTAGAAATTATTTTTTGTATTAGTGCAGGAGATATAGAAAAGAATAAAACTAGAGGAGAATATGGTATTACTTATGATAATGAAATAATAAAGTTAATTAATAAATCTAAAAAAATGGGATTTAGTGTTAATAGTGTAGTTATTACTTTATATAAAAACCAAGTAAGTGTAGATAAGTTTATTAAGAAATTAAATAGAAATGGAATTAAAACTTATATTCATACATTTACTAAGGGATATCCAACAGATGTGGATACTATAGTAAGCGAAGAAGGATATGGTGCTAATCCATATATAGAGACAACTAAACCATTAATATTAGTTAATGCTCCAGGACCTGGAAGTGGTAAATTAGCAACATGTCTATCACAAATCTATCATGAAAATAAAAGAGGAGTAAATGCAGGTTATGCAAAATTTGAAACATTCCCAGTATGGAATTTACCTCTAAAACATCCAGTTAATTTAGCATATGAAGCAGCAACAGCTGACTTAAAAGATGTTAACATGATAGACCCATTTCATTTAGAAAAATATGGTACTATAGCAATTAACTATAATAGAGATGTTGAAACATTCCCAATCTTAAAAAGTATTTTAAGTAAAGTATCAAATAAAGATATTTATAATTCACCAACAGACATGGGAGTAAACATGGTAGGATTCTGTATAAGTGATGAAAAAGTAGTAGAAGAAGCATCTAAAAAAGAAATAGTAAGAAGATATTATAATGAAATGAATAATTATAAGATGGGACTATGTGATGAAGATACTTATAAAAAGATTAAGATGTTAATGAATGAACTTAATATTGATGAATCTTATTTAGATGTAATAAAACCTGCTTTAGAGAAAAAGAAAAAAGAAAATGGATTACCAGTAATAGCAATGAAAATAAATAGAAAAATAATTACAGGTAAACAAACAGAATTAATGACACCTGCTGGAACAGTAGTATTAAATGCTATAAAGTATTTAAGTAAAATACCAGATGATATTTATTTATTATCACCTACTGTACTAGAGCCAATTCAAAAATTAAAAAAGGATTTAGGTAAGGGAGATAGGCTTGATTTAAATGAAGTATTAACAGCACTAAGTATATGTTCTGTAACTAATCCATTAGCAGCTAAAGCACTATCAAATATAACTAAGTTAAAAGATAGTGATGCTCATGCTACTTATATAGTTAGAGGTAGTGATAAACAAGCTCTAAAAGATTTAAAAATTAATTTAACTTGTGAAAGTGAATTTAATGAAGAATTATAATAAAGTCATGCTATAAAGCATGCTTTTTTATGTTATAATTAACATATCGGAGGATATATGGATACTAGAAACGTAAGAAGAAAGAATAGAAAAATAAAATTTAGTGAAGACCAATACATTGAAAAATATTATATGCAAAATGGTAAAGCAGTTATACCATTACAATTAGATAAACCTTCAGACTTATATATGAAACATGATTATAAACAAATGCAGTTATCTGATTCAGTTTGTAAATATATAGAAGAAATAGCATATATGGTACCAGTTAATATTGACGTAGTTATAGAAGTTCATTGTAATAAAATAGATGAAGAAACACAAGAAAGAATGAAAAGAGCTATTAGAAATAACTTTGGAATGGAAATAGATGATATAGAGTATGATATAAAATTACAAAATAATAAATCATTTTTATTATTAATAATTGGTGTATTAATATTAACAGCAAATATACTACTAGACCCATATATAAGTAGTATTGCATCTAACTTTTTATCAGTAGTATGGTGGGTAGCTATATGGGATATGATTGAATATCAGACACTAGATAAAGCAGATTATAAATGGGAACGTCTTAACTATCAACAACTATATGATGCAGAAATAACTTTTAAATTCGAATAATAAAAAAACAAGATTTAATCTTGTTTTTATTTTGCAGATTTATATAAGTAATAAATAATAGAATATTTAAGAATAATCCAATAAATAACTAGATTAATATCACTATTATTAGTAAAAGAACTTATAGAATACTTAATAAGATTATCTAAATTGATTGGTAAATTAATAGATCTATCATTATAATTAGTAACTTTTTTTAGAAGATCATCTGATATGATTTCAGCTTCTTCCATAATATTACTATTTCTAATTCTATCTTTCTTATCTGATACATTATAATTATAATCAAAGATTGAGGTAATTTGATTAATATTATTATAATTAATATCTGAATATTTAATATTATTCTTAAAATAAAATAAATAATAGTTAATAATATCTTCTAATTCATTATCAGTTATACTTTTAAAATAATCCTCTAGAATGTAATGTTCATCAGTAATATTTTTAATATCTTTAATTATATTTTCAATAATACTAGTAGAGGTACTTGTATTAACATTCATATTATTCACCTCATAAATCTACATTAGACACAAATAACTTACTACATAGTTAGTATGGTTGAAAATAAACCTAATTATTACAATATTAGTAAGTTTAAAGGAAAGATGTAGAATGACTAAAAGTAAATACAAAGCTAGAAAAATACTAGCTAATAATATTGTGTATTATCGTTTAGAAAATGGGTGGAGTCAAGAGGATTTCGCAGATGCTCTTGGAACAACACCAACATATGTATCTAATCTAGAAAATGCTAAAAGAAATACTAGAATAGATTATATAGACTTAATTGCAGATACTTTAGGAGTTCCTATTGAAACTTTATTTAAAGAAAGAACTCCAGTCAAAAATCATCGAATCCCTAGACGATAAAGAAGAGAAATCTTCTTTTTTTGTGTCATATTTATTATAACATAACTTACTACAATAGTAGTATGGTTTACGTGAAATTAACTTATTACAATATTAATAAGTTAAGGAAGATGTTAAATGAAGAAGTATAAAGCAAGAAAGATACTAGCTAATAATATAGTCTACTATAGATTACAGAAGAACTGGTCTCAAGAAGAGTTTGCAGAAGCTCTAGGTACAACACCAGTTTATGTATCTAATCTAGAGAATGCTAAAAAGAATACTAAAATAGATTATATAGAAAGTATTGCTGACACATTTGATATCGAAGTAAACGAATTATTCATAAAAAGAGAAAAAGTAAAGAATAATAGAAGACCTAAAATAAGAAAATAGGTCTTTTTTATGTTATAATATGAAAGAAAGGAATTAGTACTTATTTTAAGGTGTAATATGGAAAAATATAAAGAAATAGAAAGAAGCATTATAAAGAAGTTTAGAAAAGAAATATGGGCTAATTTTATTAGTGCTATACAAGAATATGAGCTTATAAAAGAAAATGATAAGATAATGGTTTGTATTAGTGGAGGAAAAGATTCCTTTTTACTTGCTAAATGTATACAAGAACTCCAAAGACATGGTAAATTTCCATTTGAAGCTCATTTTGTATGTATGGATCCTGGATATAATAAAGAAAATAGAAAGCTAATAGAAGATAATGCCAAATTATTGAATATTCCAATAGAAATATTTGAAAGTGATATATTTGATATAGTAGTAAAGCAAGATAAAAGCCCATGTTACTTATGTGCTAGAATGAGAAGAGGTTGTTTATATAATCATGCCAAAGAATTAGGATGTAATAAAATTGCTTTAGGTCATCACTTAGACGATGTAATAGAAACAACACTTTTATCAATGTTTTATGGAGCAGAAATAAAAACTATGATGCCAAAACTACATAGTGAAAACTTTGAAGGATTAGAGCTTATAAGACCGCTATATAAAATTAGAGAAAAAGATATAATCTCTTGGAAAAAGTATAATGATTTAACTTTCCTAAATTGTGCATGTAAGTTTACTGATGAAGCACACAATAAAGATGAAGATAAAAGTAAAAGACTAAAAGTAAAGAAATTAGTAGAAGAATTAAAAAAAGATAATGATAGAATTGATTATAATATATTTAAATCAATAGATAATGTTAATTTAGATTGTGTTTTAGGTACAAAAGAAAACGGAGTATATAAAAGTTTTTTAGATAAATATGATAAGTAATCTTAATGATTACTTTTTTTTGTCCCTTTAAAAGAGACCAACAAGATATATATTTATAATAAAATGAATATGTAATTTGAAGGGGGACAATAAGATGAAAAAGAGAATTATTACAACAATTATAATTTTGGTTTTAGCAATAACAGCTACTATAGGAGTATATGCTACAACAAATATTAATTTAACTATAAGTGGTACTTATAATTATGATTTAGCTAATGAAGTATTAACATTAACTAATAAAGAAAGAGCTCAAGTTGGAGTGGCAGCACTTCAAATGGATAATGAGTTAAATAAAATAGCTCAAGAAAGAGCTAAAGAAGCTGCTTTATATTTTTCACATAATAGACCAACAGGAGAAGAACTAAAAATAACAAATGTACATGGAGAAAACTTAGCAGCAGGAGCATCAACTGCTCAAGGTGTAATAGATGATTGGATGGTATCATCTGGACACAAGAAAAATATTTTATATCCATCATTTAAATCTATAGGAATAGCATCATTTACAACAACAAATGGAGCAACATATTGGGTACAAGTTTTCTCAATGAAGAGTGCATCATCAGCAAATACATATAAAGGTTCAAAAGAAGTTAAATCACAAGAAGTAAAAATAAAATCATCATTCATCACAAATATAAAAGTATATGATTTACAATATAAAAAATTAAAAGTTGGAGAAGAATATACTATAAAAAATGCTGCAGTAAAAAATGGAGGATGGAGTGCTTATACAGCAATTGATAATAAAAACTTTACATTTACATCATCAGATCCAAAAATAGCAACAATAGATAACAATGGTAAAATAAAAGGATTATCTAATGGTAAAGTAACTATAACTGCAAAATTACTTAATCTAACAGCATCTTATGATATAACTGTAGGTACTCTACCAGTAGAAGTAGAAAAAATATCATTTGTAAATAATAGTTACAAAATGTATGAAAAAAATACTCTAAAATTTGATGTTAACATTACACCTAGTAATGCAACAGATAAATCATTAACTTGGAAAAGCTCAGACGAGTCTATAGCAACAGTAGATAATGAAGGTAATGTTACTACATTAAAACCTGGAGATGTAACTATAACAGTAACAACATCTAACGGTAAAAAAGCATCTTTTGAATTAAATGTAAGTCAAAAAGAAATAACTACTTTATTTATAACAGATTATCCTAATACACTATATATTGGAGAAACTGGTAAAATAGAAACATCTATTTATCCAAAATCAGCAACAGAAGACGTACAATATAAAACATCTAATTCTAAAGTTTTAACAATAGATAGTAAAGGTAATATTAAAGCTATAAAAGAAGGTAAAGTAACAGTAACAGTATCATCTAAGAAAACAAGTGACGAAGTAGAAATAATTGTTATGAAAAAGAAAGAAACACAACAAGAAACTAAACCTGAAATAAAAGAAGAGACAAAACCAGTAGAACATCATGAAGAACCTAAACAAGAACAAAAAGAAGAAATAAAAGATACAAATAAATACATAACAAGTGTTAGTTTAGATAAAAAAGAAATAACTCTAAAGGTAGGTGAAAAATATACTCCAACATTAACTGTTAATCCAACAGATACAACAGAGATAGTAAAACCAACTTGGATAGGATTTGATTACAGAATTGCAGAAATTTCTAGTAATGGAACAATAACTGCTAAGTCTGTAGGAGAAGGAACAGTTAAAGTTTTAGTAGGTAAGAATAATGTTGAAGCATCAATAAAAGTTAAAGTAATACCTTCATGTGAAATAACTTCTATGAGTTTCGATTATTATACATCTAATCTAAGACCTGGAGGAGTAGGGAAAATACATCTTAGTATTAATCCAGAAGGAGCAAATGATTACTACAATATAAAATGGACAAGTACAGATAATAACATTTTAGAAGTTAGACAAGGTGGAACAGTATTTGCTCATGCACCAGGAAAAGTAATTATAACTGCAACAGCTCCAAATGGAGTATCAGTATCTAAAGAGTTTGTAGTCAACAATTAACAACTATAGGTTGTTTATATAGATTAAACCGTTTCTTGCATCCCTGACAAGAAATAGATTTCCATATTGGACCTCCTTTCCAATATAATTTTAAAAAGAGTAGTTAACTACTCTTTTTAAATGACAAAAATTAATAATTATGATAATATAAATAAAAGAAATGAGTGATAATATGGAAAGTGAAAGTCAAAGAATAGAGCGATTACAAAAAATGTCGTCAGTTTTAAAATCAATGAAAGATTGTTCAAGTATTAAAGAAATAGAAGAAAAAACAGGAGTACCTAGATCAACAATTCAAAGATATTTAAATAGACCAGATTATTATGAAGATTTAGTACTAGACGGATATATTAAAAAAGATAATTTAGAAAAACTAATGAATTATACAAAAAACTGGTTACAAAATTCAAAAAAAGAAGGACTAAAAAAAGGTGGAACTATCTCTCAAGAAAAATATGGTTTTTCTAAAGGAGAAGACGGAAAATTTAATGGTCATACAAGATAAAAGTCAGATATAAATCTGACTTTTTTTATTCTTCTATATAACAAATATCTCTCATATTTCTATAATCATTATCTATATCAAAACCATGCCCAATAATAAATTTATCTGGTATAGAAAAACCATTATAATCTATTGGAACATCAACAACTCTTCTTTCCTTCTTATCAACTAAAGTACATATTTTTAAAGATTTAGGTTTTTTTTCTAATAAATATTCTCTTAAAAAACTAAGAGTTCTACCAGTATCTATAATATCTTCTATTATTAATACATCTTTACCAGTAATAGCATCAGTTAAGTCCTTATTAATTTTAATTTTACCAGTACTTTTAGTACCATCATAACTAGATATTTCTATAAAGTTTAATCTAGTATTAGATTTAATTTTCATACATAATTCAACAGTAAAGATAACAGCTCCTCTTAAGACACATATAACTTCAATATCCTTACCTTTATAATCATTACTAATTTGTTCTGCTAGTTCATTAACTCTTTTATTAATCTCTCTTTTACTAATAAGTTTCTTTATCTTCATATATCCTCCTATAAATATAATTAATTATATAATAAAGAAATAATTAATAAAAGAACTAATATGATATAATTTAATAAAGGTGATAGTATGAAATATGTATTTTTACTTAATAGATTTAGTTTAAAAGATAATACTGAAAAATTAAAAGAAAAACTGGAAAACATATCAAAAAGAAGAAAGATAAATTATGTTATTGAAGTAAATGATAAAGATAATTCAACTGAAGATATTTTAAGTAAGTATAAAAATACTAAAAATGTAATAATAGCTGTAGGTGGAGATGGAACCATTAATAGAGTATTAAACAGTATAGTAGGTACTAAAAATGTATTAGGATATATTCCATATGGAACAGGTAATGACTTTTATAAAACAAATAAAGAGATATTAGAAAATGGAATAAATAAAATAGATTTAGTAAAAATAAATGATAAACATTTTATTAATATAGCATGTTTTGGTATAGATGCAGATATTGGTAATAATAATGATATAGTTCATTCTAAAATAATACCTAAAAAACAAAGATATAATATGTCTCTTTTATATAATTTCATAAAATATAAACCTAGAGAATTAGAAATATTAATTAATGATAAAGATATTAAAGATGACTTTACAACAGTTGTAGTATGTAACGGTAGATATTATGGTGGAGGCTATAAAATAGGATATAATGCTAAACTAGATGATGGATTATTAGATATATATTTAGTACCTAAAATAAATAAATTAAAGACAGCTAAATTAATTATGTCTATGAAAAAAGGAGAACATGAAAAGTCTAAAGATATAACAAAATATCAAACAAATAAACTTACAGTAAGAAGTAAAGATATTATAGATTGCAATATAGATGGAGAAGTATTATCTAGTAAAGAATTTAATATTGAATTAATAGAAAAGGGAATAGAAGTTTATTATGATAAATATCTAATAAATGAAGTAGGAAAGATAAAAACAAAAAAGTAGGTGTATTATGACAACTATAGAAATATTAGAAAAGTTAGTAAATATTGATACTATAAATGATAAAGGTAATAAAGAAATACTAGATTTTATAGAAGATTATCTATCTAATCTAGGATTTAAAAAAGAATATAGATCAAAGATATTAATTATGTCTTATAAAGATAATTATGGATTAGGATTCTTAGGACATAGTGATACAGTAGAATATATAGAGGGATGGAAAACTAATCCTCATGAACTAGTTAATAAAAATGGCATATTATATGGATTAGGTACTAGTGATATGAAAGGTGGAATAGCAGCCTTTCTAAAAGCTTTAGAAGAAACAGAATTATCAAAATTATCTAAAGGTATCAAAGTATATATAACTTATGATGAAGAAATAGGCTTTGGTGGAATATACGAAGTAGTAAATAAAGAAAAGAATTATCCAGAGTATATGATATTTGGAGAACCAACTGATAATAGAGCATGTACTGCTTGTAAAGGGTTATTATCGCTAAAAATATATACAGAAGGTATAAAAGTACATTCATCTAGAACAGATAGAGGAAGAAGCGCTAATAGTTTAATGATTAAACTTTTATCTGAACTTGAAGATTTCTATAATAATATTATTAAGATAAAAGAAAAAGATATCTATGAAGTACCATATACAACAATGAATATAGGTCTATTAAATGGAGGAAGTGCTATAAACTCAGTAGCAAAAGAATGTTACTCATATGTTGATTTTAGATTATCATTTGAAGAACATAGAAAAATAATACTAGAAAAGATAGACGAATTATGTAAAAAGTATTACGCTAAATATGAAATAGATGAAGATATATGTCCATTTGATAATGAAGTAGAATTTATTAAAGAGAAAAATAGTGCAAGTTTCATGACTGAAGCTTCATTTATAGATAAAACAAAAAGAATAATACTAGGAGTAGGACCAGTAACAGCTCATGAAATAGATGAACATATAACAGTAGAAAGTCTAAATAAATTAGTAAAACAATATAAAGATATTATCAAAAGAACATGTAAATAAAATACTACTTTTAAAGTAGTATTTTTAATTCATCTTTGATATAATGAATATGATAGGAGACTAGTGTGATGAGAATAAAATATAATATAAAAAATAAAAATAGTTTTAAAGTATTTAATGATTCAATGGGAATAGCTCTAAATAGAGAAAATATAATAAGAAGTAAAAGAGTAAAATATTTAAGTTATACAACAGTATCAATATTACAATTAATAATAGTAACAACATTTTTAACATTAACATTAATTATTAATAATTTATATTATTGTAGATTATCTTTATTCTTTACATGTTTAGCAACATTAGCATTTATTTTTATGATTATAAATATATTATATCCATTATTATTTGCTACATGTTTTGTGTTAAGAGAAGAAAACGAACTTGAAATAAATGAAAAAGGAATATCTTTTTATTTAGATGATGACCAATGTATAACTTTAGGTTGGACTCATATTAGAGCTTTAGCTATAGGAAAGTATTCACTTAACTTTTTAACAGATGACTTTTATTACTTTTATTTAGATAAAAAATATAGACAGGAAGTAATTAAAGCAATAAAAGAGTACAATGAGTCATTATTAATAATTAGAAAATAGGAGGTACTATGACACCACATATAGAATCAAATAAAGAAGATATAGCAAAAACTGTAATTATGCCTGGAGATCCTCTTAGAGCTAAAATGATAGCTGAAAAATATTTAACAGATTATAAATTAGTAAATAGTGTAAGAAATCAATTAGCATACACTGGATACTATAAAGGAAAAAGAGTAACGGTATTCTCTTCAGGTATGGGTAATCCTAGTATGGGAATATATTCTTATGAATTGTTTAACTTCTATGATGTAGAAGAAATAATAAGAGTAGGCAGTTGTGGAGCATTTGATAAAGATCTAGATTTATATGAAATAGTATTAGTAGATAATAGTTATTCAAAATCCAATTATTTAGAAGAATTAACAGATGAAGTAAATAATATCTTATCTAGTAATAATGATTTAAATAGACAAATACTAGATACAGCAAATAAATTAAAAATAGATGTAAATTATGCTAATGTCTATTGCACAGATGTATTTTATAATCATGTAGATATAGATTATCTAAGAGAAAATTATAATTGTATAGCTACTGAGATGGAAACTTTTGCTTTATTTAGTAATGCAATGAAATTAAATAAAAAAGCATCAGCTATTTTAACAGTATCAGACAATCTAATAACTCATGAAGAGACTACAAGTGAAGAAAGACAAAATTCATTTAATAAAATGATAGAATTAGCACTAGAATCAATAAAATAAGTAAAAATATGTATAAACCGTTGACAATTCAACGGTTTTTTAATTATATTTAAATCATATAAGGCATCCTAGGGGGTATAGATATGGACAATGAAGATAGTAGATGTTTAGCTAGTCTATTAAATAGAACATATTTAGATGAAGAAACATCAATATTAACTTATATAAATTTATTAGTAGGAAACTACGACAAAGAAACAGGAATATTCCGTGATGATCAAGGAAGAGAATATCCATCAATAGATTCAGAAGATGCATCATATGGACAAAATCCATATATAGCTGGAAATATTATTAATATTGATGAAGCATATGAGAAATATACTGATTCTAAATCAGCTGATATACAAGAACTATTGGATAATTATGATATTGAAGAATCTAAATTCTTTTACTTAACTTCTGTTAATGAAGAAGGAAGATATGTAATATTAAAACTTAATCACGATGAGATAGTAAAAAGCTACAATGAAAAGAAAAATAGTGTAGATGTTGATGCTGAAGCTAAAGAAATAGATTTTAATAATCAAATAGATGAACAAGAAATACTAAATTCTATAAAAAATAATGAATATACTAAAGAAGAATTAATAGAACTAAAAAGAAATCTAACAAGTTTAAAGAAAAGAATTAGAAAAATAATAGATATCAGTGAAAAGAAGATTAAAGAAGACAACTCAGTTATAACTAATAAAGACAATAATCAAGAATCTAAATTTTACTATTCAGATGGAATAATTAAACCATTAGCAGTATTAAATGAAATTAAGAAGAAAGTAATTGCTCAAGATGAAGCTGCATCAAAATTAGTAATAGAATATGCTAAGAGAAATCTAGATCAATTTAATAAAGACAATATTAATATGAAAGGAATTCTTTTAGTAGGTAATACTGGAGTAGGTAAAACATTACTAGCAGAAGAATTAGCTAGATTACTTGATAGACCATTTCTATCTATAGATACAAATCAAATAACTACACAAGGATATGTAGGAGAAAGTCTAGAACAGGTATTATGGAAATTATATGTAAAATGTAATAAAGATAAGGATAAAGCAGAACATGCAATAGTATTCTTTGATGAAATAGATAAAAAAGGTTCTAAGAATAAAGATGACGTAGGAGGGCAAGGAGTTCTAAATATGTTATTAAAGTTCTTAGATGGTACTAAATATAATGCAACTCCTTCTCAAAGTGGATTAGCTGAAAGAGTAGAGATAGATACTTCAAAAATGATAGTTATAGCTGGTGGAGCATTCACAGATGTATATGATAGAGAATTTGAACATGGAATAGGATTTGGAAACGATGTAAAGAAACCATACAAACCATCTCTAGAAGACTTTGTAGATAAAGGTATGATGACAAGAGAATTCATGGGAAGATTTCCATCAATAATAAGATTAAGAGATCTAAATAAAGAAGATATGATTCAAATCATGGATAAATCTTCTGTATCTCCAATAAAATTAGAAAAAGAAAGATATAAGGCAGTAGGAGTAAAACTAAATATAAATGATGATGTAAAAGATTATGCAGCCACAAAAGCAGTTAAAAGTAAAGCTGGAGCTAGAGCACTAACAGGAATTATATCAGAAATAACAAATAAATCATTTGGAGATGCATTAAATAATAGAGGAAAGTATAAAGATATAACAATAACAAAAGAAACAATAGAAGACCCTAGTAATTATCAATATACTTTAAAAGAAAATCAAAAGATTAAACAAAAAAAGGCTTATCATTAAGCCTTTTTATTATGTAATTCTTTTTTTAATTGTTTAAATTCTTTTTTTGATATATCATTTTCTAATTTTAAATTATTATAATCAACATATCTAGCTGAGTTAATTCCTAGCTCTCTAATTAACATTTCAGCATCATATCTAGATTCTATATAATTATCAGTATCAATATTAATTAATCTACCTGCCCAATTATAATAGAATTTAGCATCTTTCATTAATATAGTCTCATCATTTAATACAATATCTAAAGCATCTTCATTAATAGATAAATTATTAATAGTTTTATTATTTAATCCAGATATATATAGTAATTTAATATCACCAGAATATATTTTCATACCTTATTCCTCCGAGATAGCTACATATTATATCAAAAATTATTAATAAAATCAATTATATAAAATTAATACTTGAATTTGTATTTATTATTTGATATAATTTAAATGTTCGTAAAGAAATGGCGAAGTAGCTCAGCTGGCTAGAGCGTTCGGTTCATACCCGAAAGGTCGGGGGTTCGATCCCCTCTTTCGCTACCAATAAGAATTTAACTCTAACTTAGGTTAGAGTTTTTTTATGATATAATAATAAAGAAACATATAAATCAGAAATATTAAGAATGAATAAGGATAATTTAATATTTATTAATAATCCAAAAAGGATGAGATAGGTTGAAAGATAATATCAAGAGGTAAGATATATATGAAAGAATTAAGAGACTTATATGATAAGAATAGTAATAAAACAAATAAAACATATAGAAAAGGAGATACTATTCCTAAAGGTTATTATCCAATGGTAGTTATGGTTGTTATTAGAAACTCCAAAGGAGAATTTTTAATGCAAAAAAGAGTACCAGAAAAAGGAGGAGATTGGGGAGTAACAGGGGGACATCCAAAATCAGGGGAAACTCCAATAGAAGGAATTATAACAGAAGTAAAAGAAGAATTAGGATTAGATTTTAGTAAAGAACAATTTACATTATATGATTCTGGTTGTGATGGTAAAGATTGCTATAAAATGTATTATGTAAATAGTGATATAGATATTAGTGAAGTAACAATACAAAAAGAAGAATTATCTGAAGTAAAATGGTTTTCTATGGAAGAATTAAAACATATGGTAGATGTAGGAGATCTTAATGAAGATCAAATATCTTGTTTTAATAAAGTATGTAATTTTTTAGAAAGTAAAAAAGGAGTAAATAGTATGAAGTTTTGTCCTAACTGTGGTTTTCCACTTAATGAAAAGAAGATATGTGAATGTGGATACAATATAGAAACTAACGAAGTTGATAAAGAAATAAGTGAAAAATATAATCAAAAAACAAAAGAAAATTATGAAAGACAATGTGATAATAATATTGGATTTGGAATGCAAATGAATGGTAATAATATAGAAACTCAAGAAGTAATATTTAATAAAG
>CAMOKF010000014.1 GCA_946617625.1 uncultured Bacillota bacterium | reverse complement strand
TTATGATTAAGATTGATTATATTTCTACAACTGATATTAATAAATTAGCTAAGATTCATAGTAATAAAAAATACTTTAATTGGATTATGAAAATAGTTGGAGATGAATATAGATTTTATCCTCCAGTAGTTATAGATACAGAAGAAGAAATTGATGATTTTGATTTTACTTCTGATGAAGATGATTCTTTAGATTTTGATAATTTATTAAATAAAAAAGAAAGTATTATTAAACCTATGATTGGTGAATTATGGGATAATACTACTAAATTTTTTACTGAAGATAGATTTGTTTTTAGTGATATTTTAGAATCTAAAATTGATAAGAAGATGAAAATGATAAAGAAGTGTAGTAATAGACCTGCAAAAATAGAACAATATACTGTTGAAAAGTTTATTGGCTCTAAAAAAATAAATAAACAAAAATATTATGATTCTATTGTTAATACTGAATCTTATAAATTATATAAAATAAAAAAGAATAGTAATTGTTTAGCTACTATTAATAAATATAATGATTTAGATAAAAGAAATAATGTTTCTCATAATAAAGTGTTTAATGTTAATTTTAAGAAGTTTATTAAGAGAGATGATATTGAAATATTATCTTTAGATGAGAGCTATATTTAAAATGAGATTTTTCTCATTTTTTTTATTATTATATATTTTAAAATATAGATAATTTTAGTATAATTATATTATATGTGATAATAGATACTAAAAGGATGTGAGGGTATGAAAAAACGTTATTTAGAAATAGCAATATTCTTATTAGTTGTTTTTAGTTTTACTATGTTTTTTCTTACTCGTTTTAATGAATCAACACTAATTACTAGAGATGGATATTTTGTAACTGGAAAAGAAATAGATAGTGTTTTATTAAATCAAAACAAGGTTGCTAAAACTAGTAATGTTTTATTGGAAGAGTTAAATTCTACTGATAAGTTTATTATTAATATGAATAAAACTTATGTAGGAGAAGATAGAAAGAAAGAGGTTAATACTGTATATCCGTTGTATATTAATAATGGTTTAGGTATTGTTAATTTAGATTCTAAATCTACTTTAATAAATAATAAGTTTGAATATTTTGATACATATGAAAATTTTACTTTGACTGGTGGAAAACTATATAACTTTGGTGATTATGAACAAGCTGATTATGAAGATTATATTTTTCTACATTTATCTAATGGTACTTATGTAAATCTTACTGATATATCTATGGAGATTGCTAGTGGTAAATATGAAATACCAGTTAATAGTATTGCTAATTTCCAAGAGGACTTCTTTAATTATTATTTCTATGATAAAGAAGGAAAGCTTGTTTATAAAATTGTAGATGGAATTAGTTTAGATAATATAATTACAATTAATGAAAAAAAATATACTTATGAAGATTTCTTATCTTTTATTGGTAAATATGAAAGAGAAGAAGAGGAACCTGTAGAAGAAGAAAAACCTTCAGAGGAAGTAAAAGAAGAAGAATATATTATTGAGAAAGATGATAAAAACAATAATGCTTCTGAAGTTCCTGCTAAATATGTAGCTCCTAAAGTTAGTTCTACTGATTTTACTGCTAATGTTTATTCAGCTAAAGCTAGACTATCTATTTCAGATCCTTCTCGTGTGATTGTTGGTGGAGTTAACTTTCAATTCTTTGTTAATGATAAAGTATTCTTAAGAAAGACATTTATTAGTGGTGGAAATATTGAAGTTATAGGATTAGTTCCTAATACTAAGTTTAAAATAGTTGGAAATTATAAATATTATAATGAAGATAGTAAAAAGATGGAGATTACTTTCTTTGAACAAGAGATTACTACTTTAGGGGTAGATAACCTAGAACCTATAGAATTGCAATTTAGTAATGGTGATGTTTATCCTAATAAAATAGAACTTAAAGATTTACAGATTACTTCTTCACTTGCTAGTGAAACTATTAAAGGTATTAATAAGGCAATAATTGTTGTTGGAAAAGAACAATTTAGTATACCTACATCTTTATTAAATGAAATGATTAGTGGTAAGAGTGTTACTTATACATCTCCTGCTAAATTGACTTCTAATTCTAATTTAGACTTTACTATTAAATTTTTAGATGCTTATAGTAATGAGATTAAGATAGCTCATAATACTGGTAAAATTAGAACTAGTAAGAATACTCCTACTGCATCTGTTAAAATTACTAGTAGTGCAGTAAATGAAGTTACTTTTAATGTTAATTTAAAGAATCAAGATGAAGTTAATGTTAATAACTTTAGATATGTTGTAACAGATGCTTATGGAAATATCTTTAAAGAAGAATCATTAAATTCTAAATTAGATAATAATAATGTTTCTTTGAAGAATCTAAATCCGAATACAATTTATAATATAAAAGTATATGGTAATTATGATATTGAAGATGGACAAGGTACTGTGATGAATCAAGTAATGGGTGAAGGTAAGTTTACTACTGCTCCTTTATCTAGTTTAGGATTCTTTAGAGTAGTTGCTAGTCCTATTGATTTAACTGATAACTCTACAACTATATCATCTAAGATGGATACTTTGAATGTATCTTCTATATTACTAGATTTACTTAATACTTTGACTGTTACTATTACAGATGAAAGTGATAATATTGTTTATACGAAAACTTATTCTGGTAGTGAAATAGAAAGAATTAAAGCTGGAGAAGATTTTGATATTAATATTAATAATTTAAGTTCAGTTACTACTTATACTGTTAATTATACTTCTACAGTTAAACAAGGTACTGTACAAGAGTCTGTTAATGTTTTATGTTCTCTTAAGAATTTTAAAACTTATAAAAGAAGTGCTGAAATTCAAATAGCTAATGAGTTTGTTACTTCTTCAATGATAGATTTTGATGTTAGAGCTGTTGATCTTGATGGAGCAGTAGAGAGTGGACGTGTACTATTAGAAATAAGAGATTCTAGAAGTAATTTAGTTGCTAAGGAATATTTAGACTTAAATGCTGATTATGTACAATTAAGTTATACAAAATTAAATCCTAATGAAACATATACATTTAATTATTTTGCTGAGGAATATAATATTGGTTATTCTAATGCTACTTATGCTGGAGATTATTCTTTACTTACTAAAACTATTGTTACTGAAGATGGTATTAGTGGTAATATTGAGCTTATTGATTTATTAAGAGATATTACTGGTACTAATTTATTTAATTTAGAGGATTATAATCGTATTAGAAAAGAAGGTAATACTGGTTATAAAGAATATGATATAAAGAATAATACTGTTATGTTTGGAGCTAAGAATGGATATGTTACTTATTCTTATTTCTTACCTGAAGCTTATCAAAAAATTGTTACTATTAGTTTTAAGGCTAGATACAATAGAGCTACTCCTAATAAAGCTCCTGTTTATATTAGTTTAGGTTATGGTAATAATACTAATTATTTAGTTAAGGATATTGAAGATGATTATAAAGATTATAGTTTTACTTTTTATTCTTCTTCTAATTATATTGGTTTTAATATTAATGAAACTGCTAATATGAATAAAAAAACTACTGTTGACTTTAAGGATATTCAAATTATTTACAGTGGAGAGGATGAATATTTAAAAGCTGATTCTTCTTTATCTAGTCATCCATCTGGATATGTGTTCCAAAATACTAAAATGATTGATGGTAATAGTGAAATGCCTGATTGGAATAATAAGGGTGCTACTATGATTGGTAATGCATCTAATGGTCATGCTAGAATTACTAGACTAAGTGATGGTAGGGTATTTGATTTTAGATATACTGGTTCTGCTCAAACATTTAATGTTCCGACTTCTGATATTTATAAATTTGAATGTTGGGGTGCATCTGGTGGAGATAACTCTAATCCAGTTGGTTCTAGAAGAAATATTGCATCACGTGCTGGTAGAGGTGCTTATACATCTGGTGAATTAACATTAGATTCAAGTGCTACTTTCTATGTTTATGTAGGTGGTGCTGGTGTCTATGGTGGTGGCACTAAAGCCGGAGGATGGAATGGTGGAGGAACTAATGGTCGTTCTTCTACTGCATCTGGTTCTGGTGGAGGAGCAACAGACATTCGTCTTGTAAATGGTGCATGGGATAATTTAGAATCATTACAATCACGTATTATGGTTGCTGGAGCTGGTGGAGGTTCCGACAATGCTGGTGGAACTCTAAATGGTGGAGATGATGGTCGTGGAGGATCTGGTGGAACACTATTTGGAGAAAATCCATATATAAATGGTGTTGTTCAAACTAATATGTTCTCTTCTCAAATAAGTGGTTATGCTTTTGGAGTTGGAGCATCTCCTACAACTGTTACTGATACAGGAGGTGCAGGAGGAGGATATTATGGTGGACTTCCTTCAAACCATGGTAATGGTGGTGGAGGTGGAGGTTCATCTTATATCTCTGGACATCATGGATGTATCTCTTACAATAATGCTTCTGTTTTTACTACTTATAATTCTTATACTGAAAATAATCAATATCAAGGTACTTTTGAAATAAATATGAATGATATTAGAAATGAAATATCTACTAAAGATTATTATGTTCGTATTTATAGAAAAGGTGAGTATGTTACTGAACATAGATATGATATGCATGAAAGTGTTGTCGAGGGTGTTCAAAAAACTTATGGCTTTGACAAAAACGTAACTTATGAAGTTGCATTATCTGTTAAAATGCGTGATAGATATTATGATATAGATTCTGTTGAATTTACTACTGAAACTGAAATTAGAGCGATTAGAACTACTGCTGAATTCTTTGCAATGCATCCAGACGGAAAATATATTGTATTAAATGACTTGGATTTTACTAAAAACAATACTTATTATTCTTCATGGTTCTATGGAGAAATTGATTTTCAAGGAAATAAATTAATTAAAAATGCTTTAAGTGCTAATGCTAGATTATTTGAACATTTTAGATCTAGTGCTGTACTTAAAAATGTTGTTTACGATGTTCATCTAGATAATACTTCTAGTAGAGAATGGTTTTATGGTTTAATCACTTATAATTATGGAACTTTAGATAATATTTATATGACTTTATATGATTCTACAGATGTTCCAAACTATGTATTTGCATTATTCTGTTATGCAAACTATGGTAGAATTACTAACTTTGTTATACATTCTGAAGCTCCAATGTCGGCACTTGCTGCATCTGGTATGGCTGTATGGTCTAATCAAGGTATTTTGAGAAATGGATATGTTTATGGAGAAAATATTCGTGCATATCACCAAAATATTGATAGACGTAGTCGTAAAGATGTCGGAGGTCTTGTTGGTGAAGCTACTAATAATTCACGTATTGAAAATGTATTCTCTTTAATATCTGTTGAAAAGAATAATGGATTTGGTACAGGTGAAAAAGAAACATCAGTAGGTAATATTGTTGGATATCATGCCGCTGGATATTTCGGAAATTCTTATTCAGTTGAAAGTTCTGACAGTATTAATACTAACTTAATTACTCAAGATCCTAATATAGGTAAAGTTGGAGGAATTAGAAAAAATAACTTATATTATGTATCAGATAGAACTTATGGTGGTACTTATTCAAATAAAGTATCTAAATTGGCTTTATATGATACTACTTTCCAAAATCAAGTTTTAAATACTTATGATGGATTTGATGTTGATCACTATGTATCTTTAGGTTATTATCCACAGGTAATATTAAATGACTGTATGCCTAAGCAAGATTGGATTGAATTACCTAAGATAACTGATGGTGATTTAGTAGATGTTACATCTGTTGAAGAAATAGAAAACAATGGAGATAATGCAGTTGTAAAATTACATATTAATAATCCATCTAATGAAACAATTAATAAAGTAACTATTACAGATATTAATACTGTTGAAATAGTATCTCAAGTTAATTCTTTTGGAAAGACTGAGTTAACTGTTAGATTAAGTAATCCTAGAACTTATAAATCTAGATATTATGTAGATACTTTATATATAAAACCTGCTTATGGAACTGAATATTTAAAGACTTATGAAAAAAATGAGAGAGCTATAGATATTGATTTATATTATCCAATTGCAAATTTAAATGATTGGAAGATAATGGTATCTAATCCATCTCAAAACTATTGCTTAACAGAAGATTTAGATTTTAAAAATGCTTCTATAAGTAATTATGTTGTTAATGGTACATTTAATGCTAAATTTGATGGTAGAGGACATACTATAAAAAATATTACTATTAACAGTAGTAATGCTATGTTTAATACTGTTACAGGTACTATTAAAAATTTATTTGTAGTTAATTATAAGAAAACTAATAATACTTCTTATGGAGGATTTGTTTATTCTGCTACTTCTAATGCTACTTTTGATAATGTTCATATTACTAATTCAGAAGTATTTGCTAGAGATAGAATAGGTGGATTAGTTGGTAGTGCAGATTCAATTACTATTAGAAATTCTTCTGTTACAGGATTTGTTCCTTCTGTTCCGGCAGAGCAAGAAAACTCTTATATTGGTGGATTAGTAGGTTATGCAAATTTAACATTTATTGAAAATTCTTATGCACAAGATGTTGATATTAATATTACTAATGCTATTTCTACTTTAGGTGTTGGTGGTATAGCTGGTAGAATGAATCAAGGTACATTAAATAATGCTTATGCTACTGGTACTATCAGAGTTAATACAATTAATGTAGGTGGTTTAGTAGGATGGAATAATGCATATATATCTAATGTTTGGAGTTATGTTGATCTAATTACTGAATTAGACTATGTAGGTGGTATAGCTGGTAAAACAGATAATTCATCTATTAATAACTCTATGGTATATGGTGCTGTATATTCTACTTATGTATCTAATGAAGGTAATAATATTCATAGAACATCTGGTAATAATATAGCTGTTATTCAATCTAATTATGCTTGGGATAAACAAAAATATTATGGATTTGTTACTGGTGAATCTTCTTCAGAAGTGTTACTTACTACTGAGGATTTACAAGAGGAGACTACATATCAAGATTTGATAGGATTAGGAGAAGCATTTGATTATACTCAAATAGAGAATAATATTGTTCCTAAATTAAAAAGTTCTGATTCAGTTGAATTATTACCTAATCAAAAAGACGTAGTATTAGAGTCTGAATTATTTGATGTTAAATCAATTGATGTTGAACCGATAGCTACTTCTGCAACTATTCATATGGTAATAGATAATCCTAATCAATATCAAATTAATAGTGTAGGATTTGATTACTTAAAAGTTACTCGTGAAAGATATAATAATGATCCTAACGATGGAACAACTATTGTTGATTTAACAGTAATACCTGATAAATATTTTGATAGTTATACATTTAATAATGTTACTTATATAGATGGTAGTGGTAATGAGAAGAATTATGAAAAGATTGTTCGTGTAGAATTACAATTCTTTAAATCACTTGCATCATATGATGATTGGACTCATGTAAGTAAAGTACATGCAGAAAACTATCGTGTTACTGGAGATATTGATTTCTCTGGAAAAAGTAATATTAACGTAGGAGTACTTTTTGGTAGACTAGAAGGATTAGTTACTGAGAGTGGTGTTAATTATAAGTTAATGAATTATACTAGAACTGGTATTAATGCTACTAAGACTAATCTAATTAAGAAGATTACTACTACAATGAAGAATGTTGATTTTGAAAATATTGAAATGAGAGCTTTAAATAAGTCTTATAACTATATAAATATTATTTATTTAAATTATGCTGATATTGAAAATGTTGCATTTAGAAATATTACTATTGAAGCTGCTAGTTCAGGATATGTAGCTCCTATAGGATTGCATAGAGGACAAAATATTAATGATATTACTATGGATACTATTAATATTACTGGTAAGAATTACTCTGGTGGTTTAATATCAAATTCATATAATACTAGTAGTACTGATATTGATGCTTCTAATGTAACTGTTTATAGTACTGGTCAATATGTTGGAGGTATTATTGCTTATAAAGAATATAGAAATGGTTATAATACTTATAATTATACTGGTCATAACATGACTATAACTGGTGTTACTGATGTAGGTGGATTATTTGGATATGGTGGATGTTATAATGCTGCTATATATGATTCAACTATAACAGGTATAAATGGTGGTAACTATTTAGGTGGTATTGGTGGTAGAGAAAGCTATGAAACTGATAATACTCAACTTGTAAGTGGATGTACTATTGTTGGAAGTGGTAATTATGTTGGTGGTCTATATGGATGGGCTAGACATTATTACAATGGTAGAGTAGTTGATACTACTGTTACACAAACTAATTCTGCTAAAACTTATGTAGGTGGAGCATTTGGATATCAAGATGGATATACTCATTCTAATATAGGACTTAATAATGTTACTGTTACTAATGCTGGTGATTATACCGGTGGTATTGCAGGTAGATTAAATGGTGGTGGAGCTGTTACTTATTCATTCTCAAGTAATGTTACTGTTAATGGTAGAAACTATGTAGGTGGAGTTGCTGGTTCTGCTACTACTGCAAGACTTTATTATAATGTAGTTAATGCAAAAGTTACTGGTAGCGGAGATTATGTAGGTGGAGCATTTGGATATATTTCTTCTATTCATGCTACAGATAATTCTTATTCAGCAATAGTTTATGAATTACTAGTTGCAAATTCAGTTGTTACTGGTAACAATTATGTTGGAGGATTTGTTGGAAGTACTAAGGATTCTCAAATTACTCCAGCAAAATTCTATAATATTATTCTAGTAGCTGATGTTACTGCTAATGCTTCTAGCGATGTTTATGCAGGTGCAATTAATGGTTTAGATAATAGAAAGTATTCTGCTATTTCTATGACTAAAGTTAGATTATATGAAAATAATAGATTAAATGGTAGAACACTTAAATCTCTTAACTTATCAATGATTCCTGCAGAAAATTTAGCAACAAGTACAAATTTAAAAACTTCTAGTTATTATACTGGATTTGGATTTGCTACTAGTCGTTGGGATTATACAGATATTGCTACATACTTCCCTAGAGTAAAACGAGCTTCTAGTGGAGCGGTAGAAAGTATTCAAAAACAATTAACAATACCTACAAGTACAATTTCATTTAATGCTAGAATGTCTAGAACTGCTCCAATAGATCATGAGCTTCCAACTTTAAATGTATATTCTAGTGGAATTAATACGATAAACTTAGATTTTGATAAGCATGATGATTTTTCATTCTTTACTGTTTATGATAGTGGTGTAAAAATATTTGAACAAGATATTCAAACTAGAACTTATACAGTAAATTATGATTATCAAGCTAATCTAAAAATAGTTGTTAGTGATGGTAGAAATAATAAAATTTATCAATATAGTGGAGCAGAACTTAGAAATTTAGCTAGTACTTATGGTAAAAAATATGCTTATATTTATCAAGGTAAATTAAAAGGTAATGTAGATGATGCTAGAGTAAAAGGAAAATATATTCATGTATATAAGAATTTAGCTTTAACTGATGAATTAGAAGTTGTAGATATTAATACTGGTACTATAACTGAAAACTCATTAATATTTACTATATCTTTAGCAGATATAGCTACTCCTTTATTTACATTTGATTATAAAGATACAAAGATTGATACTTATTATACATATTCTATTATTCATAAAGATGATAGTGATGTATTATATGATAATCAATTATTTGTAAAAAATGGTTCTATTGAGATAGTTGATTCCTTATTAGATAGTTATCATAATATGTTAATAATTGATAATTATTCTAAAAATAATTATGTTACTGTTTTAGGAAAAGATGGAGCTCTTTATGATTTGAAGTCTCCAATATCTATGCCTACTAATTTTTCTAATAAGGGTATAATGTCTATTACAAATAATATTGAAAGTGATACAAGTACTGTTATTCTTATTTATAAGACAGGAAAAGTAGTTATATTTGATTATAGGACTGGAGCAGAGTTATCTAGTGAAAAGGCTACTGAAGATGTTTCTATATTTGAATATTTTAAAGAAAACTTTAATCAATCTAATAAATTGTTTGGAAGTGGACTTACTTCTAATTATCAAGAAGCGCTTAATTTAAAAGAGATGCTTACTGATACTCCTATAGAGTATAGAGATGGTAATTATTCTATTAGTGAAGATGATAGTGAAGATACGACTACTCCTTCTGTTAATAAAGATAAAAATTATATTACTTACTATAATACTGTAAGAAATGATTATGATGTAGTAGATGTTTCTTCATTAGTAAATAGTGAGGATTATACTATAAATGATTCTTCAGATGTCATTACTGAGAATAATAAGATATATACTTCTAATAGTTTAGTAGAATATTATATGAAGGAATCTATATTTACTGAAGTATTTAAGAATATAAATGGTTTATATATATTTGGATTGCTATTAGTTGGTATATTTATAGCATTAGGATTATGGATTAAAAATGCTAGATCATTAAGATCAGTAGAGGAGGAATAAAAATGGTGAATTTAAAACTAGGTAAGAAAGGTATTCTTTATATTGCATTGTTTATTTTAGGATTAGCACTGATTGCATTTGTAGCAAGTATTATCTTAAAAAGTGCTTCTCCTAAAGGTCCTGTAGAATTAACAGAGTCTTTTATGAAAAAATATAAGAATGCTAGTAGTGAAGTTATGGATAAAATTAAATATCCATATGATGATGTTTTAACTGATGAGCAATTTAATAAATATAAAGATATTATTAAAACTCAATATTTAGCACTAGATTATAAGATAGTAGATAAGCCTGTTATAGGTGAAGTTGATGCTATTGTTAAAGTTGAATTTGAAGTACTTGATTATGCTTCTAGTTATGATAAAGCTAATAGTTATTTAAGTATTTATGAGTCTGAAATGCCTGATATTAAGAAGGTTGATTATAAGTTAAAAGAGATGCAAAATACTAAGGAAAAAGTTTCTTACTCAATTGAATTTAAGTATTATAAATTAGATGGTGAGTGGAAGATGACTGACTTAAGTAAAGCTTCTTTATCTAAACTTGATGGAACTTTTTAAAAGAGAAATTTATTTCTCTTTTTATTTTGTTATTTACTATGTTATAATAAATGTATGATGAGATTGGGTAATTGAGTAGTCCAGTTAATAATTATTTCAATCTTCTCTCATCTAAAAAAATATTTTTAAGAAAGAGGTATTAATATGGGATTAATTAAAGCGGCAGTTAGTGCTGTAGGAAGTACTCTTCATGATCAATGGAAAGAGTATATTCGTTGTGAAGATTTAGGACAAGATATTCTTATGAAGAGAGTATCTACTAAGAATGGTGTAATTTCTAAAGATAGTGCTATTCAAGTTGCTCCTGGACAAGTAGCTGTTATATTTCAAAGTGGTAAAATATTAGATGCTACTGCTGAAGAAGGAATTTATACTTTTGATGAGTCTTCTTCTCCATCATTCTTTGCTGGACAATTTGGTGAAGTATTTAAAGAAATGTGGACTCGTTTTACTTATAATGGAGCTCCAAATAAGGAACAAGCTGTATTCTATTTAAATGCTAAAGATATTATTAATAATAACTTTGGTACACCAGCTCCAGTTCCATTCCAAGATTGGTCACATCCAATTCCAAATCAAATGACTGGTGAAGTTACTCCATTAAGAGTTAGTGTTAAATGTTTTGGTAAATATACATTTAAAATTTCTGATCCTTCACTATTCATGAGTAAAATTGCTGGTACTGCAGATGAATATAAGAAAGATCAATTAGTAGAACAAATGAGAGCTGAAGTAGTTGGAGCTTTCCAAAATGTTTTAAATGAACTTGGAAATTCTAATCATAAAACTCCAGTTTTAGAGTTACCTAGTACAACTGATGAAATTAAAACTATTATGGAACAAAAGGTATTTGATCAACCTGTAAGAGATAGAGGATTAAGTATTGTTGGATTTGTAGTAGAATCTGTAACTTTAGATGATGAATCTAATAAGAAAATTGATCAATACGAACTATCTTCAAATGGATACATGCAACAAGGAAAACTTGTTGGAAGTTTTGGAGATGCTGCTGTTGCTGCTGCTAACAATGAAGCTGGAGCAATGAATGGATTTGTTGGTGTAGGTATGGCTAATATGGCATCAGGTGGAATGTTTGGAGGAGCTATTAATAATGCTATGAACACTCAACCTAATGATAGAAATACTGTAAATAATAATCAACAACCTGCTGCAGGAGGATCATTCTGTCCTAATTGTGGAAGTCAAGTAAATGGTGGAAACTTCTGTACAAATTGTGGAGCAAAATTAAATTAATACACAAAAAAAAGTTGACTAAATTAGTCAACTTTTTTTAATTGTTTTACTTTATTTTTATTTAGAATATTTCCCATACAGGAACAAATCTCTTTTACACTAGTTTTATCTTGATTTAATGATTCATATTGAACTAATAAATCTTCTATATTGTCTTTACTTATGAAGTATAGACCTGCTTTTAATCTTTGCATATTTATAGCAAATCTTAAAGCTGTTTCTTTATTTTCTAATGAATCATTTCTAACTATATATAAACTTCTTAATTCAGTGTCTATAATTTGATCCATAGTTTTATTATATATATTATTAACTACATTTCTATTAAAACCATTATCTAATAGTTTTTGATATTCAGATATTTCATAATTATTATTTAAATATTTATTTTCTATATTTGGGTATCTAAATAAAATACTATTTCTAGTTTTGATTGCTTCATTAGTAATTGCAAATGAGTCTGAACTATATTCTAATTCTGTTAATTCATCTACAAATTTACTATTGTAGTCATTAATAGCACTTCTATGTATTACTTCTATATTTTCTAATTCATTCTTTGATGGTTTAATTTTGTTATTATATTTATTTAATAAATAATTTTGTATTCTTTCTAGTACTAAGTCATTTAATTCTTCCTTTTGACTTCTACTTAAGTTAATTTCTTTTTCAAATAAATGACTAGCCTCTTTATCTTTTATATTCATTTCTATTTTATCTAACTTAGTTTCTTCTAGTAGATTTTTAATATCTAAGTATAGATTTATTGAGCTTCTTTCATTTTTAGATAAAGAATCTATTAGTTTGTTTTCCTCTTCAATTTTGTTAATTAATTCTGTTTCAAGTATATCTTTGTTGTGAATTGTCATTTTGTCATAAATACATTTTATATTCTCTGATAAATTTATTATTTGTAATAATAATTTCTCTTTTTGAATTCTTAAATCAAACATATTTAAGCCCCCTTTTAGTCTAAATGACCCTGTTCATTTAAACTGGCAATATTATACCACATTTTTCTTATTTTGTATAGTATTTTTATAAAAAACCATAATAGTATTGGGTGGAGATAATTTGACAAGAAAAAGTAATGAGTGTATAATTGATAACTGTCACGTGTTTAAAGAGGTGTTTATGATGTTTAATAGTGATAATGGAATGCTTAGTGCATTTACTGATGATCCCCTCGTGATTTTTACATTAATAAAACAAGGTGAATTTGAGATCATTCAGTTATTGATCGAAAAGAATAAAATTAACGTTAACTTATGTGACAGTGTTGGTAACGATGTGGTTACAAGGCTTTTAAAAGCTAAACAATATGATATGGTTTTAGAACTAATGAAAAAAAGAAATTGGGATGTTAATCATCAAAATGTTGAAGGTAATACCTTTGGACATATATTAGCTCAAGATAATTCTGTATCAGCTTTAAAAGTAGTTGAACAACTTACAAAGAAGAGAAACTTCTTACCTAATATTCAAAATAATAAAGGTGAGACTATATTAGATTTAGCAATTAATAATAATTATTTATGTACTGCATTTAAATTCTTAGAAGATAAAAGATTTAATAATATAGATGTTAATTCTTTTCAAAAGTTATTAAATGTATCAATAAAAAATAATTATTATGGTAAATATACTAAGTTAAATAATTTAGAGATAATTGTTTCTAACTTAGATAAAAAGGAATTAATACCTGTTATGCAGGAATTAATTGAAGAAATTAAAAATAATATGACTTTAATTAAAGAGGAAATATTGAATAATAAATCTAATTCATTAGAGACTTTAGTTATGTCATCATTAAATACAGTTGTTGCTTAACAAGATAACTAGTTTATCTTGTTTTATTTTGTAAATTATTGTAATATATAAGCAGTTTGAAAGGGGAATTATTATGAAGTTACCTGATTTTATTGAAGCTAGAACTAGAGATAAAAGAGATTATAAAACTATTAATTTTGATTTAGATCCATCTATTAAAAATAAGTATAAAGGTATGACTTTTCATGTTAAGACTTATGGATGTCAAATGAATGAACATGATAGTGAAAATATTAAAGCATTGCTTACTACTATTGGATTTACTGAAGAAGAGGACTATGAAAAAGCTGATTTAGTTTTATTAAATACATGTA
Organism: uncultured Bacillota bacterium; assembly: GCA_946617625.1. GTDB lineage: Bacteria > Bacillota_I > Bacilli_A > RF39 > UBA660 > RUG14891. Next base: position 13,269 of record CAMOKF010000014.1, on the reverse strand, counting down.
GTATTAGAGAGAATGCACATAATAAAGCTTTTGGAATGTTAGGAAGATTAAAACATTTAAAAGAAGAAAGACCTGAGCTATTAATTGGACTATGTGGATGTATGGCTCAAGAAGTTAGTGTTGTTGAAGAAATATTAAAAGATTATAAATTTGTTAATTTCGTATTTGGTACTCATAATATGCATGAATTACCTAATATAATTGATAAGGCTATAGTTGAGAATAAGCAACAAATAGAAGTTTTAAGTAGGGAATCAGATTTAGTAGAAGGATTACCTGTAATTAGAGCTAATAATTATAAAGCATATGTAAATATAATATATGGATGTAATAAATTTTGTACTTATTGTATAGTTCCTTATACTAGAGGTAGAGAAAGAAGTAGAAAAAAAGAAGATATTATTAATGAAGTAAAAAAACTAGTAGAAGATGGTTATAAAGAAGTTACTTTATTAGGACAAAATGTTAATGCTTATGGAAAAGATTTATATGATTCATATAACTTAGCTGATTTATTAGAAGATGTTGCTAAATTAGGTATTCCTAGAATTAGATTTACTACTTCTCATCCATGGGATTTTACTGATAGTATGATAGAAGTAATTGCTAAGTATCCTAATATTATGCCTCATGTACATTTACCTGTTCAAAGTGGATCTTCTAAAGTATTAAAGTTAATGGGTAGAAGATATACTAGAGAAAGTTATTTAGAATTATTTGATAAGATTAAGAAAATAGTACCTGGAGTATCTATTAGTACTGATATTATTGTTGGATTCCCTGGAGAAGATGAAGAAGACTTTGAAGAAACTTTATCATTAGTTGAATATTGTAAATATGATAATGCTTTTACTTTTATATTTTCTGTTAGAAGTGGTACTCCAGCTGAAAAGTTAAAAGATAATACTCCATTAAAGGAAAAAGAAGATAGACTTCAAAGATTGAATGAAGTAGTTAATAAATATTTTTTAGAGAATAATAAAAAATTAGAAGGTACTACTTTGGATGTATTAGTAGAAGGAGTATCTAGTAAAAAGAATATGTATTATGGATATAGTGAAACTAATAAGTTAATTAATTTCTCATCTATAAAAGAATTAGAAGTAGGTAGTATTGTACCAGTTAAGATTACTTCTGCTAAGACTTGGAGTTTAGATGGTGAATTAGATGGATAAAGTAATTGATGATGTAGTTAATTCTATTACTAATAGTGAAGCATATAAAAAATGTTTAGAAATTAAAGAAAAAATGAAAGATAATACTGATATTAGTACTAGAGTTAATAAAATAAAAAGATTACAAAAGGAATATATTAGAAGTAATGATGAAAATATTTTAAAAGAATTAGACAATTTAAAAGAAGAATTAAATAGTATTCCTATCTATCATATGTATAATCAGTATTTAGAAGAAGTTAATCAGATGATTAGTTATGTTAACGATGAACTTAATAATTATTTTAATAATTTATTTAATTAGATTCTATTTAGAATCTTTTTTTATGCAATAAATATATTTTTATGCATACATTATTTTAGGGAGGAATACTTATGACTAATTATAAAGAGATAGTTACAAAAGCTGTTATTGCTAAAGGAAAAAAATCTTTTACTAATGATTATTCTATTACTTTAGATAATGCACCTTCAACTATTTTAGGTTGTTGGGTTATTAATCATAATTTTAAAGGAGTTAAGAATAATGATTCTATAGATATTAGTGGAAGTTATGATATAAATATTTGGTATTCATATGATAATGATACTAAGACTGATGTAGTTAAAGAAACTAATAGATATAATGAAACTGTTCATATGAGAAGTGTTGATACTGATTCTACAAATGAGGAAATAATTGTTAGAAGTTTAAAGCAACCTAATTGTATAAAGGCCGAAATTAATGGAAATAAGATAGATTATTCTGTTGAAAAGGAATTAGGTATAGAATTAGTAGGAGATGTAAAAGTAAAAATAGAAGCTAATTTAGAAGAAGATCCATGGGAGGAAATATTAGAAGAAAATAAAGTTGATGATGTAATAGATAAAGAAGTAAGTGAAGAATATATAGAAGATAAATAGCCTTTATAGGTTATTTTTATTTGACTAATAGTTATTTTTTTGGTATCCTATGAACGGGTTAGGGGGTTCATATGTTAACAAAAGAAAAGATAGAGGATATATCAAAAACACTAAAGTGTTTATGTGCTAACTTAGATAGGAATAATCATGATAGGATGATTGGTTTTTTACAAAGATTTTATGCAATTAATGTTGTTAGAGATGTTTGCTCTAAAGATGAAAGATTTACTGATGAAGTTAATACTTTAGCTAGAGTTTATTTGGATGATTTATATAGAAGTGATATTGCTAGAAGATATATAAATGGAATAATAGATGTTGAAGATAAGGAACGTAATCCTGTTACTACAATGATTTTAATTGATACTTTTTTTCCAGAGTTTTTAAAAGATAAAGATTTTTTTAGTGATGATGTTAAGGAAATATCAAAATTCATTTTTAAAAAATCTCCAGCTTATCAATATTGTACTCCTGAATTTAGAGGTAATTTAGATAAGTTATTACAAAAAGAGAGGAGTAAATCTTTATATAAAGGTATTAAAGTTTCTAGTGAATTAAAAGGAGCTAAGCAGTTAGTATTAAGGATAAATCGAGAAATAGAGAACGAAAGATAGTGTTATCAAAAAAAGGTTGACAATGCTATCTTTTTTTATTATAATACTAGTAGCTTTAAGAAATGGAGGGATTATTAATGGCAGTTAAATTAAGATTAACAAGAATGGGAGCTAAGAAAAGACCTACTTATAGAATAGTTGCTACTGATTCACGTCGTCCTAGAGATGGACAATATCTTGAACTAATTGGTACTTATGCACCAGTTGGAGAAGGTAGTGTAAAAATAAATGAAGAAGTTGCTTTAAAATGGTTAAATAGTGGAGCTATTCCTACTGATACAGTTAAAAACTTATTTAGTAAGGCTGGAATTATGAAAAAATATTCTGATTCTAAGAAGGTTAAATAATTATGGATTTAGTTAAATTAACTGAAGATTTAGTAAAGTCTGTAGTACTAAATGAAGATAGTGTAAGTGTTAAGGAATTTCCTACAGAAGAAGAAAATGTTATTTTAATTCAAGTAATGGTTGCTGAAGAAGATATGGGAAGAGTTGTTGGTAGAGAAGGTAATGCTGCTAAAGCATTAAGAACTCTTGTTCAAACTGCAGCTTCACTTGAAGGTAATAAATACGTAAAAATTGATATCGATAAATATTAGAAAATGTCTATAGTTTAATTACTATAGATTTTTTTTGTTTTTTTATATAATAAAAGCATTTTGAATAGAGAGAGTAATTTTGAGAGAATTTACTGATAAATCAATTGGTAGTGGAGAACCTAAATTAAGAGAAACATTACAAAAGTATAGTAATATGAGTGAAAGAGAAAAAAATATATTAGTTAAAGCTATACTTAAAAATTTAAATATACCTAAAAAAGAAGAAGAGAAAGTAAAGAAAAAATAGATAGTATTCAATTACTTTCTTTTTTTGTTTATTATGTTATAATTGTAATGAGGTAATGATATGAAGAAAGAACTAGTTATACCTAATCATATAGGTATTATTATGGATGGAAATGGGCGATGGGCTCAAAAAAGAGGTTTAATTAGAAGTGCTGGTCATAGAGCTGGTGTTAATAATTTTAAAAAATTAATGAAATATATGAGTAAGGTAGGAGTAAAATATGTATCTTTATATGTATTCTCTACTGAAAATTTTAAAAGAGAAAAAGCTGAAGTTGATTTCTTAATGGATTTATTTGTTAAGATGTTTAAAGATGAGTTTAAAGAAATAATGGATGCTAATGCTAAAGTAATATTTTCTGGTAGAAAAGATCCATTACCTACTAAGGTTTGGGATGCTATGCAAGAAGCGATGGAAATGTCTAAAGATAATACTGGACCTGTATTAAATATCTGTATTAATTATGGTGGTCAATGGGAGATAGTTGATACTACTAGAAAAATATGTGAAATGTATAAAAATGGTGAAATAGAGTTAGATGATATTGATACTAATTTTATACAACATAATCTATATAGAGATTTACCTCCATTAGATTTTGTTATACGTACTAGTGGAGAACAAAGAATTAGCAATTTTATGTTATATCAATCTAGTTATGCTGAATATTATTTTCCAGAAACATATTTTCCTGATTTTGATGAAAAAGAATTTGATAAGGCTATAGAAGTTTTTAATACTAGAAATAGAAGATTTGGAGGAATAAAAAAATGACAAAAAGAGTACTTAGTGCAATAGCAATGGTATTAATATTTGTACCATTATTATTTGTTGGTGGTTTACCTTTTAATATATTTATGTCTATACTTGGATTATGTGCATTATATGAGTTAATTCACATGAAAGAAAGTAAAAAGAGATTACCATTACTAATTAAATTATTTGCATATGTAATGGTTATATTCTTTACTTTTAGTTCAACTAATGTAATAGATTTTCAATTTAGTTTAGATTATAGAATTATGTCTGTTATTATATTTGCATTTCTTTCTCCATTAGTTTTTATTAATAATAGAGAAAAATATAGTATTAATGATGCTTTATATTTAATTAGTTCAGTATTATTTATAGGATTAAGTTTTAACTTAATTATTGTTACTAGAAATTATGATTTAAAATATATCATTTATTTATTATTAATTACTACTATAACTGATACTTTTGCTTTATTTACTGGTATGTTAGTAGGTAATCATAAATTAACTAGTATTTCTCCTAAGAAGACTTATGAAGGTATGATAGGTGGTACTTTTATGGGTACTTTTGTTGCGGTTGCATTTTATATGACTGTAATTAATCCTAATATGTCTTTAGTATTTATTACACTTATAACTATAATGTTATCATTAGTTGGTCAGTTAGGAGATTTAGTATTCTCTTCAATAAAAAGATACTATGATAAAAAAGATTTCTCAGATTTAATTCCAGGTCATGGTGGAATATTAGATAGATTTGATAGTATTATATTTGTTGTTTTAGCATTTATTATAGTGCTAGGAATTATATAGGAGGGGTGTTATGCTTGGAGTTTTATGGAACTTATTAATGTTTGTTATAGTTTTAGGAGTTATAGTATTTATCCATGAATTAGGACATTTTACATGGGCTAAAATAGCTGGTGTTTATGTTTATGAATTTGCTTTAGGAATGGGTCCTAAACTATATGGTAAAAAAATAGGAGAAACTGAATATACTATTCGTTTAATTCCTATAGGTGGATTCTGTTCTATGGCAGGAGAAGATTTAGAAGCTGATGATCAAGAAAAAATACCTAAGGAAAAAAGATTACAATCTAAGAATTGTTGGCAAAGATTTTTAATTATGTTTTTTGGACCTGGTAACAACTTTATATTAACTTTAGTTTTACTTTTGTTTATTGGACTTGTTTGGGGTGGAACAACAATGAATCCTGTTGTATCTTCTGTAATGGAAGATTTTCCAGCTCAAAAAGTTGGTATTTCTAAAGGCGATAAAATATTAGAAGTTAATGGTTATAAGGTTAAAACTAGTGATGATGCTTCATTATATTTAGCAATTGCTGATACTAAGAATGAAAATTCTATTAAGGTATTAAAACCTAATGGATATGAGATGACATATAAAGTTAAACCTAAAAAAGTAAAAGAAAATGGTAATACTGGATATTATTTTGGTATTACTATGAAACAAAAGAAGACTCATGGTATTGTTAATTCTCTTAAATATATGGGTGGTAAATTTTGTTCTTTACTTAAACAGATGGTATTAACTCTTAAATTTTTATTTACTGGTAAGATAGGTTTAGGACAATTATCTGGACCTGTTGGAATATATTCAGTAGTTGGAGAACAAAGTAGAGCTGGTATACAAAATATATTATTCTTAATAGCTTATTTAAGTTTAAATGTAGGATTCTTAAACTTAATACCTTTGCCTGCTTTTGATGGAGGACATATATTATTTATTATTATTGAAATGATAAGAAGAAAACCTGTATCTCCTGAGTTAGAAAATAAGATTCATATGATAGGTTTAATCTTACTTATGGGCTTAATGTTGATTGTAACTATAAATGATATTATTAAGTTATTTTAAAGTGAATTTATATTCACTTTTTTTATTTCTTAAGTTATAATTTATTTATAATAGGGTGGTAATGATATGGATTATAAAAGAAAAAAAAGAGGTTTTACATTAGTTGAAGTAATTGTTACTATTACTATACTTGGAGTAGTAACTTTAGTTGCTTTACCTGTAATAACGGGTTTAAAAAGTCAATTTGATACATCTAAATTTAAGGTATATCAATCTTCTTTAGAGTCAGCTGGTAAATTATTTGTTGATGCTAATTTAGAAGATGTTTTTGGTAACGAAGAAAGTGGTTGTGCTGAAATAACTTATACTTCTTTAGTTGAGAAGAGATTATTAGAAGATATATCTATTGATGGTGTAACTTGTTTTAATGGTCAAACTTTTGTAAGAGCAAGAAAAACTGGAAGTAAGATAGAGTATGAAACATCTTTATATTGTACTCAAAATGGTAATGAGGTATATAGCAGTGTTTTAGATGGAAGTGAAGCTTGTGCTTCTGAAAATACAAGTGGACCTCCTAATATTACTATTAGTCCTAGTAAGGATATAAATAAGATTTATAACACTAATAGTGCTGTAATTACAATTAAAGATAGCTCCGGTTTATCAGAGAATTTGAAGTTAAAATACGAATGGAGAAAAGATAGTGTAGATGGTACATTTGAATCTGTTAAAGAAGAGAATATTACTATTGCTAGAGGAAAAATCGAACATAGAATAACAGTTAATGCTCCTTCTAATAAGACTGGTAATTATTATTTAGTAGTAACTCCTATAGATGTTAAAGATATTAATGCTAATCCAACTACTGACGTTGTTAGTAAAGGACCATTTAAACTTGATAATAGTGCTCCTAAAATTAATGTTAAGGTTTATAAATATGATGGAACTAATAAAATTGGTGATCCTGTAATGACTAAAACTAATAATGCTAATGTTCAAATTACTACATGGTCTACTAATGGTTATTATTTTGATTTTAGTGGAACAACTGATACTGGCTCAACTAAGCTTAATGAATTATGGGAATGGAATCCTACTGGTAAAGTTAGTTTAGATACTAGTTTAACTGGTAATTCTAATGCTACTTCAATTAAAAATCATACAATTACTGCTCCTGGTATTAGATATGCTAAGTATACTGTTTCTGATGAAGCTAGTAATAAGAGTTCTATTACAATTACAGTATATATTTCACCTACATACAATATTGTTTATGGTAAGAATGGTGGTACTGGTACAATAGCTAATACTAAGTGTTATTATGGAATAGATTGTACTATGACGGATCAAAAATATTCAAGAACAGGTTATACATTTACTAAGTGGAAAATTGGAGATACTTTATATGGATCTTCTTCAAAAGTTAAGAATTTATCTAGTTCTAATGGAGCCAATGTTAATGCAAATGCTCAATGGAATCCAATAACTTATACATTGAAGTTTAATGGTAATGGGTCTAACAGTGGAACTGTTGCTAATATGACTTGTAAATATGATACTACTTATAAATTACCAGCAGCTACAGTTTATAAAAGAACAGGATATCATTTTACTGGATTTAAAATTAATAATAAAGTATATAATGGTGGAGCTTCTATTAAAAATTTAACTTCAACTAATGGAGCTACACTTACCGCTACTGCTCAATGGTTAGTAAACTCATATTCAATTAAATATGATGGAAATGGTGCTACAAGTGGTGGTGTTAGCAATACTATTTGTACATTTGGAACAGATTGTTCTCTAGCTAAAAATGGATTCAGTAGAACTGGCTACATTTTTGGTGGTTGGCAAATGGGTTCTTCTACTTTTTCAACTGCTTCAACTAATTCAACTGTTAAGAATGCAACTAGTACAAATAATGGAACAGTAACAGCTACTGCAATATGGATACCAATTACTTATACTTTAAAATATAATGGAAATGGTGCTACTAGTGGTAGTGCTGCAGATGTATCTTGTAAGTATGATAAAAATTATACTTTGGTATCTGCTAATACTTTTGCTAGAACAGGATATCATTTTACTGGATTTAAAATAGGTAATAATACTTATGCTGGTGGAGCAAGTGTTAGAAATTTAACGACTACTAATGGGTCAACAGTAACTGCTTATGCTCAATGGGCAATTAATAAATATACAATTAAATATGATGGAAATGGTGCTTCAAGTGGTAGTGTCTCTAATACATCTTGTACTTATGGAAGTGATTGTACTTTAGCTAATAATGGATTTAGTAGAACAGGCTATACTTTTGGTGGTTGGACAATTAATTCTACTACATATTCAGCTGGAGGAAAGGTTAAAAACTTATCTAGTACAAATGGAGTAACATTAACTGCTAAAGCAATTTGGAAAGCGAATACTTATACAATTAAATATGCTGGAAATGGTTCTACTGGTGGAAGTGTTTCTAATACAACTTGTACATATGGTAAAGATTGTAAGTTAGCAAGTAATGGATTTAGTAGAACTGGTTATAATTTTACTAAATGGAAGATTAATAATTCTGAGTATAATGCTTCGACTAATGTAAAGAATTTAACTGCTACAAATGGTGGAACTGTTACTGCTACTGCTCAATGGTCTATTAAGACATATACTGTTTCATATAATAATAATGGAGGAAGTGGAGCTCCTGCAAGTCAAACGAAAAAATATGGAACTGATTTAACTTTAAGTTCTACTAAACCAACTAGAAGTGGATATGAATTTATGGGTTGGGGAACTTCTTCATCAACTACTACTGCTTCATATTCAGCTGGTGGTAAATATACTAATAATAGTGGTGCTACATTGTATGCTTTATGGAGAAAGAAGATAACGGTTAATTTCTATAGAAATAAAGCAGGATGGTTGAGTGATCAATCCAGATCATGTTATATGTGGAATGCAGCTACTAGTTGTTCAATTACTTCACCTGGAATTAATAATATAGGTGGACAAAATAAAGTTGGACAAAATTACTCTGATGTATTATCAGTTAAAGGATGGAGTACAAGTAATAATACTAATTCAGCTAGTTGGGCTGTTAATACTTCTAAAAACTTCAGTAGTAATGCTAATTATTATACAGTTATTAACTTTGTAAAGACTAATGTAGTTGTTTATGTTACTTCTGATACTGGTTTAATTTCTAGAAATGGGCCTTGTACTGGTAGTACTTACCTAGGAACTAATCATCCGGATTCATATATGCAATTAGGTGGAATGTGGTATGATTGGGCATATTGTGATTCTAGTAATCCTATATGGGTATATTCATGGTTCTATTCTGGAAAATGTAAAGATAATTGTTCAGGTGGATGGTCATCTACTAGATACATGAGGTGGTAATGCGTATGAAGAAAAAGAGAATATTATTAATTATCATTATAATTGCATTAATAATAATACTAGTTGGAATTGGTTTTGTATTACTTAATAAAAGTAGTTCTACTCCTTTACCTAATGCTAAAAATGGTACAGAAGAGCCTGTAATGGATTTTAGTTTTAAAACTAATAAAGATGCTACTTCTAATGTAACTACTGATTCAAATGGTTTATTAGTTAATAATAGTACAAAGTTTAGTGAAAAACATTCTTTTGAAAGTTATACTATTAATGATTTTGAACTTATTCAAGATAAAGATAATAATAATTTGGTTCATGCTAAATTTAAAGTTTCTGGTAATAGTCCTTACAAGGTAACGGGTATATCATTTACTTTTACGTTTAGTGATGGAACTAAATCAGAGACTTATACTACTTTTGTAGATAGTTTAGATGAGTCAATTGATTATACTATACTTAATAAAGTAATTGATTCTGTTGATTATGAATTTACTGTTTTTGAGTTTAGTGGAGAGGCTGATGGATAATAAATAAAACAGGACTTTTGTTCTGTTTTTTTGTGTTATAATATCTTAGTAATAGGAGGTGATAATTTGGTAGTAGGTGTTTTAGTAGAATTATCTAATAAAAATATAGATAAAATATTTGATTATAATGTTCCTAATAATTTAGAATCTTCTATAAAAATAGGAGTACGTGTTGAAGTACCATTTGGAAGACAAACTTTAGATGGGTTTGTTATGGAAATAAAAGCTGATTCTAATATGGAATTAAAAGATATAATTTGTGTTAAGGATAAAGATATAGTTATCAATGATGAATTATTAGAACTAGGTAAAAAAATGGCTAATGAATATTTAGCTACTTTAATTAGTTGCTATCAAGTTATGCTACCTAAAGCTTTAAAAGCTAATATTAATGGTAAAAATTATTTAAAGTATGATACTTTTTATAAATTAAATGATTTAGATATTTCTAATATTAAATTTAGAGATAAACAAAAAGAAATAATTGATTTAATAAAAGAAAAAAAATTAGTATCTCGAGAAGAACTTCTAAAGATTAGCTCTAGTAGTTTAAATACTTTATTAAAGAAAGAGATAATTGTTCCTGTTATGAAAGAACATTATAGATTAAGCTATTCAGATATTAAAACTAAGAAGAATGAATTAACTAATGATCAAAAAAAAATAGTATCTGAAGTTAATAATAGTAATGATTCTATTTATTTATTATATGGAGTAACTGGTAGTGGTAAAACTGAAGTATATATGGAATTAATTGAAGAACAGTTATCTTTAGGTAAAACTAGTATTGTATTAGTTCCAGAGATTAGTTTAACTCCTCAGATGGTTAGTCGTTTTCAACAAAGATTTGGGGATAGAATAGCTGCCTTACATAGTGCTTTGTCTGATGGAGAAAAGTATGATGAATGGAGAAGAATAGCTAGAGGAGAAGCTTCTATTGTTATAGGAGCTAGAAGTGCTATATTTGCTCCTTTAGATAATATAGGTATTATTATTGTAGATGAGGAACATAGTGATTCATATAAACAAGGAGATGCTAATCCTAGATATCATGCAGTAGATATTGCTATAGAAAGAAGTAAATATCATAAGTGTAAAGTTATACTCGGTAGTGCTACTCCAAGATTAGAGTCAATGGCTAGAGCTGAAGTTGGGGTATATCATTTATTAAAATTATTAAATAGAGTTAATGGTAAGAAATTACCTTTAGTAACAATAGTTGATTTAAATAAAGAAATGAAAAAGAGTATTGGTCATTTTTCTAATACATTAATTGAAGCTATAAATAAGAGATTAGAAAAAAATGAACAAGTAATATTACTTCTTAATAGAAGAGGATACTCTAATTTTATTACTTGTAAGAATTGTGGTAATACTATTAAATGTCCTAATTGTGATATTACTTTAACTTATCATAAAACATCTAATACACTTAGATGTCACTATTGTGGATATGGAGAGAAGAATCTTACTAAATGTCCTAGCTGTGGTGAAGAATCAATTAATGACTTAGGTTGTGGTACTGAAAAAATAGAAGAAGAATTAAATAAAATAGTTAAAGCTAGAATACTTAGAATGGACTATGATACTACTTCTAGAAAAGGTGCTCATGAAAAAATGATTACTGCTTTTAAGAATCATGAATATGATATTTTATTAGGTACTCAGATTGTTGCTAAAGGACTTGATTTCTCACTTGTTACTTTAGTAGGAGTTATTAATGCAGATACAGGTCTTAATATTCCAGACTTTAGAAGTAGTGAAAATACATTTTCATTACTTAGTCAAGTAGCTGGAAGAGCTGGTAGAAGTGAGAGATCTGGAGAAGTAATTATTCAAACTTTTAATCCTGATCATTATGCAATTAAATATACTGAAGAACATGATTATTTATCATTTTATAAATATGAAATGAATGTTAGAAAACAACTTAAATATCCACCATATTATTATTTAGTATTTATAAGAATTAGTGGTAAAGATATGAATTATGTATCTAATGAAGCAAATAAAATAAAAAGAAGTTTAGAACGTAACTTAGCTAATATATCTATATTAGGTCCTACTACTTGTACTATATTTAAAATTAATAATATATTTAGATTTGGAATTATTATTAAGTATAAAAAATGTACAAATTTAAAAACTATTTTAAATAAAATTTTAGATCATTATAAATCTGACTCTAAAATAAAGGTAGATATAGATTTTAATCCTAGTCAAATGTTATAAAATATGGTATTCTAAAGTTATAGAATAGAGGTGATTAGATGGCTTTTTTTAATGAACCAATATCTAATGATAAACAAAATGAATCTATTAACAATTCTAATAATGCAGATAATATGTTTACATCAGAAGAAGTAGAAGTTAATAAAAAGAATAGAGAAGACTATGAGAAAATAATAGAAGAATCAAAGACTAATTTGGATTCTTATTATGATAAAAATAATATATTTGTTAAATTACTACTTTTAGGTTTATTAGTATTTATTGTGTTAGGAGTTACTTATTATATAATGTTATTTATGGCTAATAGATAGAGGGGTGATAAGATGTTTGATGAGGTTTTAGAACGTAATGAAGTTAGGAATTTATTAAGAGAAATAGTTAATAATCCTAAATATTATGATAAAGGAATAGAAGAAGTATTAAAAAAAGATTACTTTTTACAAGGTAGAATTTTTTTCCTTTTTTATGAAGCTTTATACAAATATCAAATTATTATTGAAGACCCTGATTATTTATTCGATTTTATTAATAGTTTTGAAACTCTATTAAAAAGAGTTGATGATATAGATAGTATTAAGTTAGGTATTTCTAAAATACTTTGTAAAGTGTTATTAAAGAAATCACATATACCAACTGATTCTGTAGAAAACAAAAAAGAAGAAATTCTACAATATGTTTATGATAAATATATTAAGAATGGTTACTATATTAGAGGATTAAATAAAGTAGAATATAATTACTTTGAAGATACTTCTAAAGTAGATGTTATTATTTCAGAAGAATTTACTGAATTAAAGAAAATATTATCTAAGTATAAATATAATTTATCTATTGATGAGAGTTTAGATCTAAATACTGATTTTAGTAGAGCTTGTATTAAGTCAATTAATTCTCCTAGATATTTATATAATCTAATTATTAATAATGAATATATTGATAATAATAGAGATGCATATTATTTAAAAGATTATGATTTATCTAAGAGTAATCTAAATAAAGTATTAAA
>CAMOKF010000013.1 GCA_946617625.1 uncultured Bacillota bacterium | reverse complement strand
GATTTATTAAAAAGGAGTTGATCCAAATGAATGAAAATAAATCTAATATCAATTGGTATCCAGGTCATATGGCTAAGACTAAGAGACAAATAGAAGAACAGTTAAATCTTATTGATATAGTTTATGAAGTAGTTGATGCTAGGATGCCTTTATCTAGTAAGATTGTTGATATAGATGATTTAATTAAGGATAAACCTAGAATACTTGTTATGACAAAATATGATTTATGTGATAAAGAACAAACTGATAAGATTATTAAATATTATGAAGGTATTGGATATAAGGTAGTACCTGTTGATTTAATGAATAATTCTAATTTAAATGACTTATTAAAAGTTACTGAGTCTATTATGAGTGAAGAAAATAAAAAGCGTGAAGAGAAAGGACTTAAATCTAGAAATGGTAGAGTCTTAATAGTTGGAGTTCCTAATGCTGGTAAAAGTACTTTGATTAATAGATTAGTTGGTCGTAAAAGTGTAGGTGTTGCTAATACTCCTGGATTTACTAAAAGTCTTAGTTGGATTAGAATTAATAAAGATTTAGAATTATTAGATTCACCTGGTATATTATGGCCTAAGTTTGAGGATCAAGAACAAGCACATATACTTGCTAGTTTTTCATCAATAAAAGAAGAAATATTAAATTTAGATTCTATTGCGATTTTTATTATTAATAAATTATATGAATTATATCCTAATCTTTTAGAAGAAAGATATGGTGTAACTGAAATAGATGAAGATTATATAGAAGTATATGATACTATTGCTAAAAGAAGAGGAGCACTTACTAGAGGTGGAGTTGCTGATTATGAAAAAGTCTCTAATATAATTATTAATGATTTAAAGAATGGTTATATTGGTAAAGTTACTTTTGATAGACTAAAATAAAATTCTATTTTATATAGAATTTTTATTTTTGACTTTTTTATTTTTTTAATATATATTTTCTTTATGGTAAGGTGAAATTATGACAAAAAAAGAGATTGAAAGTATAGATAATTATAAATATGAAAGAGAATTAAGAGAAAAAGGTATTACTTTAATAGCTGGTGTTGATGAAGTAGGACGTGGACCTTTAGTTGGTCCTGTAGTAGCAGCTTGTTGTATATTACCTTTAGAGTTTAATTTAGATGGTTTAACTGATTCTAAAAAGTTAAGTGAAAAGAAAAGAGAATACTTTTTTGAAGAAATAAAGAAACAAGCTATATCTTATGGAATAGGTATAGTTTCAGAGAAGATTATAGATGAAGTTAATATTTATGAAGCTACTAAAATAGCTATGAAGGAAGCTATTAATAATATGAATGTTAAACCAGAACATATATTAATTGATGCTATGCCTCTTGATTTAGATATTCCTACTACTTCTATTATTAAAGGTGATTTAAAGAGTATTACTATTAGTGCTGCCTCTGTACTTGCTAAAGTAACAAGGGATAGAATGTTAGTTGAATTGGATAAAAAATATCCTATGTATGATTTTAAACATAATAAAGGTTATCCAACAAAGAAGCATTTAGAGGCTATTGAAAAGTATGGTGTTTTAGATGAGCATAGAAGAAGCTATGGACCTGTAGCTAGTTGTTTAATAAAACAAGAAAAATTATTTTGAAAATGTAAATTAACAAAGTAATATAATTATAGATACTTGACAAAGTTATAATTTGCATGTATAAATTTTTCATTGAAAGGGATTGATTAAATGCATAAATATTTGGTTATTGTAGAAAGTCCAAGTAAAAGTAAAACTATAGGTAAATACTTAGGTAATGATTATAAAGTAGTATCCTCTAAAGGACATATTCGTGATTTAGCAACT
The DNA here is from genome assembly GCA_946617625.1 of uncultured Bacillota bacterium. Taxonomy (GTDB): domain Bacteria; phylum Bacillota_I; class Bacilli_A; order RF39; family UBA660; genus RUG14891. Next base: position 26,639 of record CAMOKF010000013.1, on the reverse strand, counting down.
ACTGGAACTTATGGATTAGGTGTTGATATAGAGAATGGTTTTAAACCTAACTATGTACCTATAAAAGGAAAAAGTGGAGTTATTAAAGAATTAAAGAAGGATGTTAAGGATAGTGAACTTGTATATCTTGCATCCGATCCTGACCGTGAAGGGGAAGCTATTGCATGGCATTTAAAAGATGCGTTAGGTATTAAAGATAAGAATTATAAACGTGTTTTATTTAATGAAATTACTCATGATAAAGTAATAGAAGCAATTAATAATCCTACAGTTATTGATGATAATTTAGTTAAGTCTCAAGAAACTCGTAGAATATTAGATCGTATTATTGGTTTTAGATTATCTAAATTATTACAAAGCAAAATAGGTGCAAAGAGTGCAGGACGTGTTCAAAGTGTTGCTCTAAAACTTATTGTTGATAGAGAAGAAGAAATTAATAAATTTGTACCTGAAGAGTATTGGACTATTACTGCTCAATTTCCTGAATATGAAGCTGTTTTATTTAAGTATAAAGAAGATGATATTGAACTACATTCTAAAGATGAAGTTGATGTTGTTTTAGATAAATTAGGTGAAAAGTATACAGTTGAGAGTGTAGAAGCAAAAGAAAAGGCTCGTAAGAGTAAAATGCCTTTTATTACTTCAACTCTTCAACAAGAGGCATCTACTAAGTTAGGCTTTAGTGCTAAAAAGACTATGAGTATAGCTCAAAAGCTTTATGAAGGTATTGATTTAGGTGATGAAACTGTAGGTTTAATTACTTATATGAGAACTGATTCTATTAGACTTAGTGATGATTTTGTAAAACCTGCTATGAAATATATAGCTGAAAAATATGGAAAAGAATATTTAGGATTTGTAAAGACTAGTAAGAAGACTGAGAATGTACAAGATGCTCATGAAGCTATTAGACCTACTAGTGTAAATAGAGATCCTCTTAAAATTAAGAAATATCTAACTAGTGATGAATTTAAATTATATTCATTAATATTTAAGCGTACTTTAGCTAGTCTTATGGCTGATGCTAAAGTTAATCAAACTACAATTATATTAGATAATAATGACTATAAGTTTAAAGCAACAGGACAAGAAATGTTATTTGATGGATATTTAAAGGTTTATATTGACTATGAATCGAGTGAAGACAAGATACTTCCTAAAGTAGGAGAAAAAGAAGAAGCCGTTGCTATTGGATTAAATCCAGAACAACATTACACTAAACCTCCTGCTAGATATAGTGAAGCTAAATTGATTAAAGAATTAGAAGAATTAGGTATAGGTAGACCTTCTACATATGCCACTATTATGGATACTATAAGAGACCGTGGATATGTTACTATGGAGGATAAAAAGTTTGTACCTACAGAGATAGGTTTTGAAACTACTAAAAAGCTTCAAGAATTCTTTAGTGATTTAATTAATGTTGAATATACTAGAGATATGGAAGAAGAATTAGATTTAATTGCTGATGGTAAGCTTGTATGGAATAATGTTTTAGAAAAGTTTTATAAATTATTTGAACCTAGAGTTAAAGATGCTTTCACTGATATGGAGAAGAAAGCTCCTGAAGAGACTGGAGAAAAATGTCCAGAATGTGGAAGTCCTTTAGTTAAACGTAAAGGTAAATTTGGAGAGTTTGTTGCTTGTAGTAATTATCCAACTTGCAAGTATATAAAAAAGGAAGAAAAAGAAATAGTAGAAATATGTGATTGTCCTAATTGTAAGGGTAAGATTGTAGAAAAAAGATCACGTAAAGGTAAATTATTTTATGGATGTTCTAACTTTCCTAAATGTAAAACTGCTTATTGGGATAAGCCTACTGGAGAAAAATGTCCAGAATGTAATAAACTATTACTTGAAACTAAAGATGGAAAGATTAAATGTAGTGAATGTGATTATGAGAAGTAGAGATACTTCTCTTTTTGTTGGTATAATTGATTTTTTTACTATTTTATGATATAATATGTCAAACAATGGGGGTAGGTATGTATGAGTAATTATTATTTAGTTGCGAGAAATGTAGATACTAATAAAGTTTCTGTTTTAGAATTAAATAGAAAATGGTATTTTAAGAATGGTAATGACTTTTATAGTAGATCTAATTCATTAGAAGCTATAGATCTTGTTACTACTAGATTTAATAGTAAGGAAGATATGATTAATCAAATGGTATCTCATGGATATATTAATGGATATAATTATGACTTCTTTATTGCTAGTAAGTATAAAAGAGGTAAAGAAGAAAAAATCAAAATACAAGAAGTAATATATAATACTAATAAAGATAGAGTTGATGGTTTAAGAAATGTAGCTTATGAGAGTTTAACTAAAGGATTAAAACAATCAACTGATAATAAAACAGATAATAATATTTTACTTTTTAAATTTGTAAATAAAATGTATTATAAGAAAGATTATAGAAAAATAGTTCAAGAGGGATTAACTGGAATACCTAAAGTTGTAATTGATTTATATAAAAATATTGATACTTATGATAAAGCTCCTCATTATATTAAACAATTTCATCCTAATGTTATGATTAATTATGGTGTTTCTAGATCCATTGTTGATTCTTTAAATAGATATGATCAATTAGGTAATTCTATAAGAGATCATGTTAAATATTATAATAGAAATGTTAAAGATAGAGCTCTTGTTAAAGATAAGTTATTACTTATATGTGATAAGAATTATGTTCCTGGGTTAAATATTAATACTAATAATAATTTAATCGAAGGTCAAATTTCTTTATTTGATAATAATAAGAATGATATAACTAGAGAAGATATGCTTTCTTATGTTATGTCTAGTATTAAAAAAATAGATTATAAGAGTTTTTCTAAAGAAAATAAAAAAGTATATATAAATGATATTTATAATTTCGATATGGATGAAGAACAATTAAAAGTAATTAATAAAGGTTTACCTAACTCATTATTAAATAATATTTATCTTTATAAATTTCATAAAAATAAGTTAGAGTCATGTACGGATAATTATTGGGATGCTAATACATTATCTGAAGATATTGCTGCTGATTTAAGAGATATTAAATATAATCTAAGAAAAGATGAGATTTTAAATAGAGCTTACAATTATTTTTTAGTGTATAATGATATTAAGAAAAATAATTGTGAGGTGGAGTCTTATCAAAAGAGAAGAAATAAAAAATAGTTATGTAGATTATTTAAAATATCAAAAGAATTATTCTGATTATACAGCTTTAAATTATTCTAGTGATATAGATGAGTTTTTTACATTTTTAGATAGTGAAATAATTGACTTTCTTGATATAACATATGATGAAATAAGATTTTATCTTATGAAGTTAAAAGAGAAAAATGATAAGAATATATCTATTGATAGAAAATTATCTTCTTTAAGAGGGTTTTATAAATACTTAGCTAATGAAGGTTATGTTAAGTCTAATCCTTTTTCTTTAGTAAGTGGTCCTAAAAAGGATAAGAAATTACCTAGATATTTTGAATATAATGAATTAGAAGAATTATTTAATGTTCCTGATTTAAGTACTCCTATAGGTAAAAGAGATAGACTATTACTTGAAATGCTATATGCTACTGGTGTACGTGTAGGAGAACTTGTAAGTATTAAAGTTAAAGATATTGATTTAAGTAATAAGACAATTCTTATTTTAGGAAAAGGTAATAAAGAAAGAATTGTATCATTTGGAGAATACTGCTATGATTCATTAATTGATTATTTAGATAATGGATATAATGAGTTAAATATTAAACATGAGGAATACTTATTTATTAATAATAATGGAGGAGTACTTACTGAAAGAGGAGTAAGATACATTCTAGATAAGATTATTAAGCAAACAAGTATTCAGAAGAGTATATCTCCTCATATGATTAGACATAGTTTTGCTACTCATTTATTAAATGAGGGGTGTGACTTAATAACTGTTCAAAAATTATTAGGTCATGAGAGTATAAAAGCTACTCAAATATATACTCATGTAACAACTGATAGATTAAAAGAAGTGTATTATCACTCCTTTCCTAGAGCTAAAATAGAAGAGAAGGACAAATAAGTCCTTTTTTTTGTTACTTTTTCTTTAAAATTAAAGTATTATTAGTTATAATAATGTTATTCGGGGAGATACATTAAAAGATTAGTACATCTCTTTTTAATAGTATTTTTCTTTCGAATTATATTAATAGAGGTGATTATACATGAAAGGAAAAAACAAAAAGAAAAAAGTAATAATTTCTACTGTAATTTTATTTTTAATTACTGTTGTTATTTGTTACTTATTTGTACCACTTTTTTCTAGTTTAAAATTTGGTTTAGACTTACAAGGTGGTTTTGAAATTTTATATAAGGCTGAGTCTATTGATGGGTCTAAAATGACTCAAGAAAAAATGACTTCTACTTATAAGACATTATCTAAAAGAATTGATTCTTTAGGAGTTAGTGAACCTGAGATAGTTCTAGAGGGAAGTAATAGAATTAGAGTTAAACTTGCTGGTGTTACTGATCCTGAGGCTGCTAGAAGTCAATTATCTACTGTAGCAACATTATCTTTTAGAGATGTTGATGATAATCTACTTATGACTAGTGATGTACTTAGTTCAGGAGTAGCTGCAAGAGTTGGACAAGATAATTCTGGAAATCCTGCTGTTGCATTAAGTATTAAAGATAAAGATAAATTTTACGAAGTTACAAATACTATAAGTCAAAAATCTGATGGTAATAACATGATTGTTATCTGGTTAGACTATAATGAAATGACTGATAGCTTTTCAAAAGAAAAGGGTACTTGTGGAACAAGTGGTTCTAATTGTTTAAGTGCAGCTACTGTATCACAAGGATTTGCTAGTGATGTTATTATTCAAGGTAGCTTCACTAAGGAAGAAGTTCAAAATTTAGTTGATTTAATTAATTCTGGAAGTTTACCTAGTAAATTAACTGAAATATCATCTAATACTGTAGGAGCATCATTTGGAGATCAAACATTACAAAAAACTTTAGTAGCAGGTATTATTGGTGTAATTGCTATTAGTGCAATCTTAATATTTATTTATCATTTTGCTGGATTAATATCTTCTATAGCTATGATTATCTATGCGTTCTTAGTATTCTTAGTATTCTGGGTTGTTGGTGGTGTTTTAACTCTTCCTGGAATTGCTGCTTTAGTTTTAGGTATAGGTATGGCAGTTGATTCAAATGTTATTACATTTTCTAGAATTAGAGATGAATTATATAATGGTAAGAGCTTATCTTTAGCTTTTAAAGAAGGATCTAAATCTAGTTTTAGTGCAATAATAGATTCTAATATTACAACTTTATTAGTAGCAATTATTATGTTTATTTTAGGAGAATCTTCAATTAAAGGATTTGCTACTGTATTAATAATAACAGTAATTGTTACTATGTTTACAATGGTATTCTTAACTAGAAAACTATTAAATATGTTTATTAAGACTGGATATTTTGAAGATAAAACTAGATTATTTATAAATGTTAAAAAAGAAGATATTCCAGATGTTAGTAAAAATGAAAAAGCTAAAAAGATTCCTTTTGCTGGAGTTAATTTTTTCAAACATAAAAAATTATGTTTTGCTATTTCTATATTATTAATTCTTATTGGTGGAATTATGTTTGCATTCAAAGGATTTAATTTAGGAATTGATTATAAAGCAGGTACTAATATTACTATAATTAGTGATGAGAAGATTACTAAAAAAGATTTAGTTGAAGATTTTGAATATTTTAATTTAAAAACATCTTCAATTCAAATTACTGATTCTGAGATTGATGTTAGAATTGATAAATCTTTAGATGGTGATAAAGTAAAAGATATTAATAAATATTTAGAAACTAAATATGATGCTAAAGTTAATATTGGAGTAGTATCTAATTTAGTTGCAAAAGAATTAGTTAAAAATGCAATTATTTCTGTATTATTTGCTTTAATTGGTATTATTATTTATATCTCATTAAGATTTAAATTTAGTTATGCTTTTGGTGGAGTAGTTGCTTTAGTACATGATGTACTAGTAATGGCTAGTTTATTTGCAATCTTTAGATTAGAAGTTGCATCTATGTTTATTGCTGCAATATTAGCTATAATTGGATATTCTATTAATGATACTATTGTTTCATTTGATAGAATTCGTGAAAATTTAGGTAATATTGATGATAAAAAACTTACTAAAGAAAAACTAGAAGAAGTAGTTAATAAGAGTATTGCTGATACATTTACAAGAACTATTTATACATCATTAACAACATTAGTACCTATTATTGCTTTAATGGTTTTAGGTAGTAAAGAAATATTTAACTTTAATATAGCAATGTTAATTGGTGTTATTGCTGGTACTTATTCTTCAATATTTATTGCTTCAACAATATTTATGTTTATTGAATCTAAGAGTATTGGTAAACCTAAAAAGGTTAAAAAAATATATACTGATGAGTATGAAGAAAAGAAGATAAAGGGAGTTAACTGTTAGGAAGGAGATGGGTTCCTTGTCTAAGTCAAAAAATGAAATAACAATTGATGATATAATCGAGAGTGCAAAGAAGTATATAGAGAATGATAATCAACTTGATGTTATTAAACAAGCTTATATATTTGCAAAAGATAAGCATGAAGGACAATTACGTAAGAGTGGGGAACCTTATATTTACCATCCTATGAATGTTGCCCTCATTCTAACTAGCATTTATGCTGATTATGAAACTATTTCTGCTGGATTACTCCATGATGTATTAGAAGATTGTGATTGTACTCCAGAAGAGATGGAAAAAGAGTTTGGAAGTACTATTACTAAGTTGGTACAGGGAGTTACTAAACTTTCAAAAATTCATTTTTCTACTGAAAATGAATATTTAATTGATTATTATAAAAAGATTATTGTAGGTATGAGTGAAGATGTTCGTGTAATTATTATTAAACTTGCCGATCGTCTTCACAACTTACGTACATTATGGGCTATACCAGAAGACAGACAAAAAGTAAAAGCTAAGGAGGCTTTAGAAATACTTGCTCCTATAGCACACCATTTAGGTATTCATAAAATTAAATCTGAAATGGAAGATTTGTCTTTAAGATATTTAAAACCTGAAGTATTTTATGATATAGCTGAAAAATTAAATAAAACAAAATTAGAGAGAGATAAGTACGTTTATGAAATGCAACAAGAGGTTTCTGATTTATTAAATGAACATCATATTCCTCATGAGATAAAAGGAAGAGCTAAATGTATTTATAGTATTTATAATAAACTAGATAAAGGTAAGAAATTTAGTGAAATATATGACTTGCTTGCTTTAAGAATAATAGTTCAAACTGAACAAGAATGTTATTTAGCTTTGGGTATTATTCATTCTAAATTTAGACCTCTACCTAAACGTTTTAAAGACTATATTGCTATGCCTAAACCTAATATGTATCAATCTCTACATACAACTGTATTTGGTATTGGTGGAGACTTATTTGAGATTCAAATACGTACTCATGAGATGGATGAGGTAGCTGAAAATGGTATTGCTGCTCACTGGTCTTATAAAGAAAATAAAGGATCAAATAGTAATGCTAATTTAACTAGTACTACTGAACAAAAATTACAATTCTTTAAATCTATTATTGATTTAAATAAAGATAATATGAATAGTGAAGAATTTGTTAATAGTGTTAAGGATGAAGTATTAAACAATAATATTTATGTTTTTACTCCTAAGGGTGATGTTATTGAATTACCTAAAGGAGCAACTCCTTTAGACTTTGCTTATAAGATTCATACTAAAGTAGGTGAAACTACTGTAGGAGCTATTGTTAATAATAATATAGTTCCATTAAATTATGAATTACAAAATAATGATATAGTTAAAATTAATACAAATAAGAGTTCTACTCCTTCTAAAGAGTGGATAAATATGGTAAAAAGTACTGCAACTAAGAATAAAATAAAACAGTTCTTTACTAAAAATGATAGAGATATTTATATAGAACGTGGTAAGTATTCTTTAGAAAAAGAATTACGTAAAAGAAAGCTTAGTTTTTCTGATTTCTTTACTGAAGATAATATTAAAAAGATATGTAGTACTATAAAAGTTGAAAATCTAGATGAGATATATTTAGCTGTTGGTAATGGTAAAGCTACTACTAGTGGTGTAATAAATATTATAGATAAGATTCAAGAAGTGGCTGCTCCTAAAGTAGTTAAAGTAACTTCTAAAAATATAGATGCAGATATTATCGTTAGTGGTATAGATAAGATTAAAGTAAATTTAGCTAATTGCTGTAATCCAGTGTTTGGAGATGAAATAATTGGGTATATTACTAAAGGTAATGGTATTACTGTTCATAGAATGAATTGTCATAATTTATCTATGTTAGAAGATAGATGTGTTGATGTTAATTGGAATAGTAATACTAATAAAAGATATTTAACTTGTTTATTAGTTACAACAAAAGATAGAGATAATCATATGGCTGATTTAATTCAATCTATTTCATTATTTAATGTTTCTGTTGATGGTGTTAAAACACTAAGTCAAACTGATAAAACTATTTATCAAGTAGAATGTTTTGTTACTGGAATAGATCAATTATCAAAAATAATACTAGGCCTTGAAAAAATATCTTATATTGAAAAGATTGAGAGGGTATTTCGATGAGAGTATTAGTTCAAAGAAGTGGTGAAGCTTCTTGTACTGTTGATAATAATATTACTGGTAAGATTGATTCTGGATTAGTTCTTTTAGTTGGATTTACTGAAGGAGATAATATAGATAAAATATCTTATTTAGCAAGAAAAGTAGTTAACTTGAGAATATTTCCTGATGATAATGGAGTAATGAATCTAAGTATTTTAGATTTTGGAGGTAGTATCTTATCAATATCTCAATTTACTTTATATGCTGATACGCAAAAAGGTAATAGACCTAGTTATGTAAAGGCTTTAGGTGGAGAAGAAGCTAAAAAATTATATGATTTATTTAATGAAGAATTAAGAAAATATGTAAAAGTAGAAACAGGTTCTTTTGGTGCAGAGATGAATATATCTCTTACTAATATTGGACCAACTACTATATTATTGGAGAGGTAGTATATGACTAAGAAATTGAATTATAGTTTAATTAATTTAGCAGCATTGATGTTACTTTTATATATAGGTTTTTCTAATATAAATTTATGGTTGGGATTAATAGGTAAGATATTATCTGTGATGTCACCATTTATTATAGGATTTGCTTTTGCTTATGCATTGACTCCTGTTGTTACATACCTAGTTAAAAAAGGTATTCCTAAAAATTTTGCTGTTACAATTGTAGTTGTAGGAATTGTTCTTTTAATAATTGGTTTATTATACTTAACTTTACCTCTTATTTATGATCAATTAGATTCATTTATTAATGGTCTATTAAGTTTTTTAAATAATGTTGATACTAAGTTTAATATTAATTTAGGATCATTCGAATTAAGATTAACAGATTATTTGGAAAATATTTTAAATGATATTGGTGCAGTAACTACTACATCATCAATAAATATTATTGGTAAATCTTTTGGATTTTTTGGTAAAGTTATAGTAGGTTTTGTAGGATTTATTTATTTCTTAGCTGATATGAAAAAGATTCGTTTATGGGTTAAACAGTTTCTAATTAGTTATAAGAAAAGATTGTTTGAATATATAAAATGTATAGATACAGAAATTAGTAATTATTTAAAAGGTTTATTTATATTTATGGTTATTCAATTTTTTGAATATGGTATATTATTCTTTGCTGTTGGACATCCAAACTGGTTGATACTTGGAATACTTGCTTGTATTACAACTATTATTCCATACTTTGGTGGATTAATTACTAATATAATTGCCATACTTACTGCAACTGTTGTATCATTACCTTTAACTATTAGTACTGTAATTATTTGTTTAATATTTCCTCAGTTGGATGGTTATGTAATTTCTCCTAGAATATATGGTAAGACAAATAATGTAAACCCTTTAATTACAATAATGGTTGTTTCTATTGGTGGTACTTTATTTGGACCTATTGGTATTATAATTGCATTACCTATATATTTGTTAGTTAGAACTACTTATAATTTCTTTAAAAAAGATTTAAGAAAAGGTATAAATAAAGTAAAAGAAGCTATTTAGCTTCTTTTTTCTTTTACTTTTTTGTGTTATTATTAAATAAAGTAGGATAGCGGTGGTGGGATTAAATTTATGATGAAAAGAAAAAATAGTAATGGTTTTACAATGGTTGAATTATTAGCTGTTATAGTAATTCTTGGAATACTATCAGTTATATCTATTGCAGCTATACAAGGAGTTTTAGCTAAGGCTAGAAAGGAATACTATGTTACACAAAAAAATAATATGGTAATGGCTGCTCAAAGTTATTTAAATGCTAATAAGAGATTTGCTCCTAAAGTAAGTGGGCAATATGTAACTGTAGATTTAGGTACCTTAATATCTAATAAATATATAGATCAAGTAGTTGATTACAATAAAAAACCTTGTGATGGTAGTCTTTCTCATGTACAAGCTTTTAAATATGAAGATGATATTTATTATACTTCTTTACTTATATGTCCAGATCATGATGATAATGAATCTATTAAGGATATAAAACCAAATATAAATATTAGTTTTGATGGAGAATTAACTGGAGCTAAAGCTATTCTTAATATAGATGGTGGTTTTGAACTTGTTGAAAATGATAAGAAGAATTATATTCCACTAATATCTTATAAATATACTATTTATAAAGGATCTAAGCTTTTATATCAAAGTGATGATATTGATGCTAATAAAAGTACAACTACACAAATTAAAACTATTTCTTTAAAGAATTATGTTCCTGGTGATATTAAAGTTACAGTAACTGCTAGTAATATTTATGGTTATAGTAATACTTATTCTTTAAGTAGTAATGATAAGTTTAAAGATTTAATAAAACCTGAACCAGGTGTTATAAATGGTGAGTCTGCTCATTGGACAAGAGGTAATAGAATAGTTACAGTTCAATGTATAGATAATGATAGTGGATGTGAACAAACTTCTTATACTGATGAATTTAATGGTGATAAAAGAAAAGGTATTATTCATATCTTTGATCAAGAAGGTAATGTGGAAGATGTAGAAGTTGATGTTTATATAGATAATACTCCTCCTTTATTAACTTTAAATGTTTATAAACGTGATAAAGATGGAAAAAAAGAAGGAGATTCTATTCAGGAATTTAAAACTAGTAAAGGTGAACAGAATAAATCTGTTGTTATTTCCAAGGATACAGTTAATGGTTGGTTAAATAGAGAAAAATATCCATATGGAGTTTATTTAGAAGCTACTTATAAGGATGTTAGTGAGATTAAAAATCTAGAATGGAAGTGGAATGACTCTGGTTTAGTTTCTACTAGTAGTAATGCTAAAGTAATTCCTGATTCTAATAAGAAGGTAGAAGTACCTGATCAAACTGAAGGAAAGTATTCATTCTCTTTATCTGGAGAAGGATGGAGATATGGAGTTATTTCAGTTACTGATTCAGTAGATTTTACTACTTCTATTGAAATAGTTGCTCCAATAGATAGAACTGCTCCTAGTCGTTCTACTAATGGTGAGAGTAACGTTTGGACAAAAGATAATAGAACTATTAATATTAATTGTAGTGATGCTTTGAGTGGTTGTGTTAAGAATACTGAATCTTTAACATTTAATAGTACTACTAAGACTTCAAATCATTCTATTTCTGATAATGCTGGTAATACTGTCAATAGTAGTCTTAATGTTTATGTAGATAAAACTGCTCCTAATTGTGGTCCAATAACTGGTGGAAGTACAACATGGACAAAAGATAATAGAACTGTTAGTGTATCTTGTAATGATGCTAATAGTGGTTGTTCTGTTTCTCCTGTATCTAAAGTATTTAATACTACAACTAAAGAAGGAACTATCACTATAGCAGATGCAGTTGGAAATACAAGAAATTGTCCTGTAAATGCTTATGTAGATAAAACTGGACCTACATGTGGAAAAATAACTGGTGGAAGTACAACATGGACAAAAAATGATAGAAATATATCTGTTGATTGTAGTGATGCACATAGTGGATGTAGTAAGACATCTTTCTCTAATAAGTTTACATCAAATACAAAAGTTGGAATTATTACTTTAACTGATAAATTAGGAAATGCAACTAATTGTAATGTTAATGTTTATATTGATAAAACTGTTCCTAAGAAAAAGAATTCAGATGGAGAAAGTACTAATTGGACTAGTGGTGATAGAAAGATAACAGTTAATTGTGATGATGGTGGAGAGTCTGGTTGTAAGCCAGTTACTAAAACATATAATAGTACTACAAAAACTGATACTATTACTTTAATTGACGGTGCTGGAAATAGTACTTCTGTAACAGTTAATGTATATGTTGATAAAACTAAACCTAGTTGTGGAAAAGTATCAGGAGATAGTACAAGTTGGACAAAGAATAATAGAACTATTTCTGTTGCATGTAGTGATTCACATAGTGGATGTACCGGAAGTGGATCTAAAACTTTTACTTCAACAACTAAAACAGGTACAGTTCAAATAAAAGATAATGCTGGAAATACAAAAGATTGTAGTGTTAATGTTTATGTTGATAAAACTCCTCCTGCTGTAAAGGCTACTGATGGACCTAAGGCACAAAAATGTAGTAAAGCAGCTGGAGTATCTGTAACTTATGAAGTTAGTGATGCTCATTCAGGAATAACTTATGTAGGAGACTGGTGGGGATTTGATAGTTCATTTAGTGCATCCAATGCATTAAAGAGATATGATTCCAATACTGCTATAAGCAATTTTTCCAAGACACATAATTGGTCTTCTAAATGTAGAACAGTAAATTCTCCTGCAGGTTATTGTTATGTAATTAAGGTTTATGCTAAAGATAAAGTTGGAAATGAAACTAAATATGTTTCGCCAACTTGTGCTTACAAGGGAGGATAGAAAAGAGGTTAGTTTATGAAAAATAAAAATATATTTATAATTATTATGATAATCTTTTCTATCATATTAATAGGTGTTGGAATAGTCTTTTCTTTAAATAGAGCTACTTTAAATAAAGAAGATAAAGAAAAGATAGAAGAAGTATTAAAAAATGCTGAAAAAGATTTTGGTAAGTCTGGTTATACAATCAAACTAAACAAAGTGGATGGCAATAATTATATTTTTTATCAAAATAATGATTCTACTAAAGAATTATCTATGATTATTACTTATAATATTGATACAGATATGTTTTCACTTGAAGATAAGGAAACTATTAGTGATATAAATGTTGAGGAATAATCTTTACTTTTAAAATTATTTGTAGTAATATAGGTTTATCTTCTTGGGAAAGAGTAATTTAATAACTATTTATAGAGAGAATCTGGTTGGTGAAAAGATTTAATATAATTAAATGAAGACATCCTAATAAAGCGAAGCGTTTAACTGCGTTATAAGTTATATAAAGAAAAAAATAAGGTGGCACCGCGATTAATATATCGCCCTTTGGGATGCCATCTTTTTATTTTGTAGGAGGTATTATGATACAAAAACAAAAAGGCTGTAATGATATTTATGGTAGAGAAGCTAAGATATGGAAATATGTAGAAAGTATAATTGATGCTACTATGGAAAAATATAATTATAATTATATTAGAACTCCATTATTTGAGGCTAGTGAATTATTCCATAGAGGAATCGGTGAATCAACTGATATTGTTACTAAGGAAACATATGATTTTGTTGATAGAGGTGGAAGAGAGATAACTTTACGTCCTGAAGGAACTGCTGGTGTTGTTAGAAGTTATATTGAAAATAAAATGTATGGTGATCCTAATCAACCTGTTAAAGTTTACTATAATGGAACTATGTATAGATATGAGAGACCACAAAGTGGAAGAGATAGAGAGCTTACACAGTTTGGTATGGAAGTGTTAGGTAGTGATGATCCACTTAGTGATGCAGAAGTTATTTCATTAGCTGTTAATATTTATAAAATTTTAGGACTTAAAGATATAAAAGTTAATATTAACTCTTTAGGAGATAAAGAAAGTAGAGATAATTATAGAAAAGTTTTAATTGATTACTTTAAACCACATATGAAAGATTTATGTGAAGATTGTAATGAAAGAATTGATAAAAATCCGTTAAGAATTCTAGATTGTAAAGTAGATGCTGATAAAGATATTATGAAGAATGCTCCTAAGACTATAGATTATCTAAATGAAGAATCTAAAGAAAGATTTGAAAAAGTTAAAGAATATCTTGATATATTAAAAGTTTCTTATGAAGTAAATCCTAATATAGTTAGAGGTTTAGATTATTATAATCATACTGTGTTTGAAATAGAAGCAAAAGTAGATGGATTTGGTTCAAATAATGTATTAGGTGGTGGAGGAAGATATAATGGACTTGTTAATGAATTAGATGGTCCTGAAACTCCATGTATAGGTTTTGCTTGTGGAATTGGTAGACTTGTAAAAGCATTAGAGTTAGAAGAAGTAAAACTACCTATTATAGATAGTGTTGATTTGTTCTTAATGTATGTAAATGAAGATGAGAAGAAATATGCTACTTATTTATCTCAAGAGTTACGCATGGCTGGATTTATTGTTGATACTGAATATGTTGGTAGAGGACTAAAAGCTCAGTTTAAACAAGCAGATAGATTAAAAGCAAAATTTACAATTGTTTTAAATAGTGAAGATTTAAATAATAATGAAGTTAAGATTAAAAATCAAAAAACTGGTGAAGAAGAAATTATTAGTTTAGATGCTATTATTTATTATTTAGATGAAAAATTAAATACAAGTGATGAATTTGATTATGAGTATGATGAATGTGATTGTGATTATGATCATAAGGATTGTAATTGTGAACATTGCTCATGTGAAGAGAAAAAATAAATATATTTAAGAAGGAATGTAATAATGGAAAAAATAAATATTAATGAATTAAAAAATTATTTTGATAAAGAAATAGAAATAAGTGGATTTGTAGATAATATTAGAAATCTACAATGGGTACAATTTATTATACTTAGAGATTCTACAGGAAAAGTACAAGTTACTATTGAGAAGAGTGAAGAAGCTAATAAAGAGATGGTAGAAATAATTAATACTTTACCTATAGAGAGTACTGTTAAAATAACAGGTAAGGTAGTAGAAAGTCCTAAAGTTAAATTAAATGGAATGGAAATTATTCCTAGTAAAATAGAAGTTACTAGTAATAGTTCATTAGAGTTACCTTTTAATTTTAAGGATTTAGCTAATGTTAACTTAGATACTAGACTTGATTATCGTTTTATTGATTTGAGAAATGAGAAGAATAATTTTATATTTAAGGTTCAAAGTACTTTAGTTAGATATATGAGAGAGTATCTTTATAATAATAACTTTACAGAGATTCATACTCCTAAATTATTAGGAGCTGCTTCTGAATCTGGTGCTGAAGTATTTGAAGTAAAGTATTTTGACAGAAGTGCTTATTTAGCTCAAAGTCCACAGTTTTATAAACAAATGGCAATGGCTGCTGGTATGGATAGAATCTTTGAAGTTGCTCCATGTTTTAGAGCAGAGAATTCTAATACTTCTAGACATGCAACAGAATTTACTTCTTTTGATGTAGAGTTTTCATATATTAACAGTTTTAATGATGTTATGAATTTAGAAGCAGAAATGTTAACTTATGCTTTGTCTAAATTAAAAGAGGAATTAGGTGATAAGATAAAAGAATTATTTGGAATTGATATAGTAGTACCAACATTACCTTTTCCTACTATGCCTTTAGCAGATGTTTATAAAGAGTTAGAAGAAAGATATGGATATAAAGTAGATGAAAGTGAAAAGACTGATATGACTACTGAAGCTGAAAGATTATCTTTAAAATTAGCTAAAGAAAAGTTTAATCACGAATTCTTATTTATTACTGATTTCCCTGCTGAAAAGAGAGCTTTCTATCATATGAGAAACAAAGATGGTGTTTTACAAGGATATGATTTAATTTGGAGAGGTGTTGAGATTACATCAGGAGCTCAAAGAGAACATAGATATGAAGAAATATGTAAAAATGCAAAAGAAAAAGGATTAGATGAAGATGTAAAATTCTATTTAGGATTCTTTAAATATGGATGTCCTCCACATGGTGGTTTTGCTATTGGAGTAGATAGACTTACTATGTTATTATTAGATATTCCTAGCGTTAAAGAAACACAATTCTTATTTAGAGGGCCAAATAGATTAAACCCATAAAAAGAACAATTAATTGTTCTTTTTTTTATTTTATTTATATTAATTATTTGATATACTAATTATAGTAATAATAGTAGGTGAGGATATGAAACATAAGAAATTCAGAGTAACTAAAGATTCTTCTAAAATTGTTTTGCATAAATTAACACAAGCTGTTATTAAGAAAAATCCTAATATTGAAAAAGAACATATTATTACTAAGATAAAGAGGCATGAAAGATTATATACTTTAGGATTATCTTTCTTATTTATCTTATTTATTGTTGGTATTACATTAGTAGTAGGAACTTCATATAAGTATTTTAGAGATATTAATTCTTATAAAAGTGGAGTTTTAGTAGTTAATTATAGAGCTTCTAATAATGGTATAGGAGATATTATTACTTTAGATGATTCTTATATTCTAGATGATAATAAAGTAAAAGATGGAGAACAATATAGTTTTACTATTACTAATAATGCTTCATGTGAAGTTTCATATAATATTTCTATTAGATTAGATAATGATTTTATTGATTTAGATAATTGTAGAGATAATTTATTTGATTATAGAAGTATCAGATATAATATTAATAAAGGTAGTGTTAAGTCTTTAAAAGATTTAATTAATGAAGATCAATATTTATTATCTTCTGATGTTATTCCACCTAAATCAACTAAAGTATATACTTTAAATGTATGGTTAGATAAAGATACATTAATGGAAGGTAGACACTTTCATGGAATTATAGAAGTAGATATGGTAGATAGAGCATGATAATCATGCTTTTTCTTTTAGATAATTATTTATTATATCTAATGTGATATTTGGATAATCTAAATATGGAAAATGATTGGATTTTCTAAAGACTATTAATTCAGATTTTTTTATTTTTTTATTAATTATATTAGCATCTCTTAATGGAGTTGATTTATCATATTCTCCCCATAGAATAAGAGTTTTTGTATCTATATTATCTAAGTATTTTTTTAAATCTTCATTTATTATATTTTTAAATGTTTTTTTCATATTATCATCTAAGTTATAATAGTCGCTTGATGAGAATATTTTTAAAAGATAAGTATTTGTTTTTAGTCTTAATTTTTTAGGTAATAATTTAGATACTTTATTTAATAATTTATATGTATATTTTTTTATTATACTTTTTATTGTTTTTTTAGGTTTTATTCCTGCTATATCTATTAATATTAATCTTTTTATTTTTTCATTATAATAAGATGATAAAAGAGTAGCTATTCTTCCACCAAAAGAGTGAGCAATTATTGTAGGATTATTTATTCTTTCGTGTAGAATAAATTCTCTTATTAAGTTAGCATAATCATATAT
The DNA here is from genome assembly GCA_946617625.1 of uncultured Bacillota bacterium. Lineage (GTDB taxonomy): Bacteria > Bacillota_I > Bacilli_A > RF39 > UBA660 > RUG14891. The sequence goes on along the minus strand of CAMOKF010000013.1, from coordinate 9,045 downwards.
AGTTAAATCTTCTTGTAATACTTCACTTTTTCCGAATGGTGGATTATCTATTATGTAGACTGAATAGTCTCTTTTTAAATTATTTACTAAATAATCAAATGTTGGTCTTGTATCTCCCCATCCTGGGAGAATTAATATTGTTTCTTTTTCATTTCCATATTTTTCATAATATAGTTTAAAACTACCATTTTCATAATACATATAATCACCTATAGTATTTTATTCGCCTATGTAAAATAGGTGACAATAGCTTGAATGATGTATAAACATATGGTACAATATAATTGTCAGGAAGATGCGAGACCGGCTTCTTATAAAACCGACTAAAGTAACGATAAGGGAGTCTTGATCAGTTATCCGTGTTGAAGGCTTAAGAATCATTAAGAATCCTAAAGATAACGTACGGACACCCACCTGTGGGAACGCGCAGGTTTTATCGTTAGCTAGGACGCTCAACCTGATTTTTTTGTTGCACGAAAATATATATTTTGTTATAATATGGACTGTGCGAGGTGTAGTACTATGTTAATTTTACCAATAGTAAATAGAAATAGAATTTTAAACGTACATGTTACTCTAAAGAATGCTGAGAAAGTAAGACGCGGAGTAACTTTTAGTGATGCAAAAGAAAGTGAAATTATTGTTAATGGAAAAAAATTATCAGAGTCTATTTATAATAACTATAATGGTAAAGTTAATGCTCTAAGTTTTATTAGATATAATACTATGCACTATCCTAGAAACTTTCTTATAACTACTAAAGTAGCTAGAGATTCTAAATATTATGATGTATATGAAGTTGCTCCTCCACCAAAGAAAGTTAATGATGAACTTGATAGTTTGTATGAAAAAGTATTAACTGATATGAGAAAAGAAATTCCAGGAACTAATAATGGAAGATATTTATCTTTTAAAGAAGTTGGAATTGATAAAAATTTAACTAAAGAAAAAATAGATAGATTACAAGATATTGTTAGAAGTGAACCTGATAATTCTAAATGGCCTAAATTATTTAGTGAAGCTGGTATTGCTGATTTACAAGATACAATAGATTTTATTAAAAATTTTGAATGTACAGTAGTTTCTGAAACTACCATTCCTGAGAAAAGCTTAAATGATACTTTAAAAGCTTTAGAAGTTATTCATACTAGAGATTCTAAGCATTTAAGAAAATATTCTAATATTGCTTATTCAAATGAAAAGATATACTATAGATTATCTTATATTAATAAGATTATTAATAATCAACCATTAAACCTAATTCAATCTGAAAAACAGAAACAGAAAAAACTTATAAAACAAGAGGTTATAAATAATGTCCAAGTTAGTTAGATTAGAAAGAATAATTGGAACTTCTAATGTTGAATTACTTAGTAAGAAATGTGTTTTAGTTTTAGGCGTTGGTGGAGTAGGTGGCTATGTAGTTGAAAGCTTAGCTAGAAGTGGTATTGGTAAGATAATAATAGTTGATTTTGATGTTGTAGATGAATCTAATATTAATAGGCAAATAATAGCTTTAGATTCTACTATTGGATTAAAGAAAGTAGATGTTTTAGAAGCAAGAATTAAAGATATTAATCCTAATTGTGAAGTAATTAAGATTGACTATTTTATAGATCAAAATAATTTTAATATATTGTTTAGTGAACATATAGATTTCTTTGTAGATGCTTGTGATACTATTAGTGTAAAAAAGATGGTAATAAGTAAATGTATTAGTGATAGTATTCCATTTATTACTTGTATGGGTACTGGTAATAAATTAGATCCATCTAAATTGGAAATTACTGATATAAGAAATACTAAAAATGATCCTATAGCTAGAATACTTAGAAAGTATGTTAAAGATTCTAAAATAAATAAAAAAGTACTTGTTTGTACTTCTACTGAATTACCTATTAAGACTAATACTAGGACTCCAGGAAGTAGTGCTTTTGTTCCTTCTTCTGCTGGATTATTAATAGGTAGTTATATAATTAGATATTTTATAAAATAAAAAGAAATAGATTAATCTATTTCTTTTTTTATAGTTTTCTATATAAACCTATAACTTTTCCTAGTATAGTTACTTCTTTAAGTATTATAGGTTCCATAGTATCATTTTCTGGTTGTAGTCTAAAATAATCTTTTTCTTTATAGAATGTTTTTACTGTTACTTCATTATCGTTATTCATAGCAACAACTGTTTCTCCGTTAATTGCAGTATTTTTTCTTTCTACAATTAATATATCTCCATCATATATTCCTACATTGATCATTGATTCTCCACTTACACGTAGAGTAAATACTTCTTTTTTATTCTTAATAAGTGAAGAAGGAATTGCCATATACTCATCTGGTGTTTCTATTGCTTCTATAGGAGTACCTGCTGTTACTTTTCCAAGTAATGGAACATTTATTACTTCATTATTATCTTCTATAAATTCATTTGGAACTAATATTTCAATAGTTCTATTTTTATTATCTCCTTTTTTGATATAACCTTTTTCTTCTAATTTAGTTAGATGAAAATGGATAGTAGCAGGAGAACTTAAGTGAGCTTTTTCTCCTATTTCTCTTACTGTAGGTGGATATCCATTTTTAGCTATTAATTTTTTTATTACTTGTAATATATTTTTTTGCTTATCAGTTAATTTTTCCATAAAGTTCCTCCTTATAAATTGAGTTTATCATTTATTCTTTTATATGTCAAACAAATGTTTAATACAAAAGATTTATTTTTATTTATAGGTTTTCATTTCTTATGGTATACTAAATTACAGGTGATTATATGAAAAAGATTATATTAGTAGATGGAAATAATTTATTATTTAGAAGTTATTATGCTACTGCTTATACAGGTAATGTTATGAAAAATTCCAAAGGTTTTCCAACTAACGGATTATATGGTTTTATTAATATGATGAATAAAATTATACGTGAAGAAAAACCTAATTATATATTAGTAGCTTTTGATAAGGGTAAAACTTTTAGACATGATAAGTATGACGTATATAAAGCTGGTAGAGCTGCTATGCCTGATGAATTAAAAGTTCAATTTCCTGTTGCTAAAGAAATACTAGGAGCAATGGGTATTAAATATTTTGAAATAGATAATTATGAAGCAGATGATATTATAGGTACTATGTCTAGAATAGTTGATGAGGAAGACGAGTTCATTGCTACTATAGTATCTAGTGATAAAGATTTATTACAGTTAATTAGCGATGAAGTAACTGTTAAATTATTAAAGAGTAATGATCATATTATGATGACTCCTGAAGTATTTAGAGAAATGTATAAATGTGATCCTATAAAGATGATTGATTTAAAAGCTCTTATGGGAGATTCTTCAGATAATATTCCAGGAGTAAAGGGAATAGGGGAAAAGACTGCTATTAATCTTATTGAAAAATTTGGTAGTTTAAAAAATCTTTATGATCATATTGATGAAGTTACTGGTAAAACTAAAGATAAGTTATTAGAAGATAAAGATAATGCATTTATGTCTTATGATATTGCAACTATATATAGAGAAGTTCCTATTCCTTTTACTTTAGATGATTGTAAGTATGAAGGTATTAATAGAGAAAAATTATTTAAATACTTAGAAGAGTTAGAAATGCCTTCTTTAATTAGAAAATATGATTTATATGATGAAGCATTAGCTGAAAAAGAAGAAGTAAAAGAAGAAAAACCTTTAGTTATAGATGACATTTGTAATTTAGATAGTAATAAAGATTACTCTTTTTATGTAGAAATTAGAGGTAATGTTTATTCTAAGAGTGAATTATTAGGTATTGGTATATATGATGGAGAAAAAGGATATTTTATTAGTCCATCAGAAATAGATGAAAATAAAGATATATTTAAATCTAATAGTAATAAATATACATATGATCAAAAGAAAAATATTGTTGTATTAAACTCTTATAAAATTGATTTTAATAATGTTAATTTTGATACAGAAATAGCTTTATATTTACTTGATTATGTAGTTAAAGATGATATTAGTTTTGTTGCTAAAAACTTTGATTATAATATCGAGTTATATGAGGATACTTATGGTACTGAAAAGAGACCTAAAGATGTATCTTTAGAAAGAATTAGAGAACTTGCTATTACTAAAGCAAAGTTTATATATGAAACAAAAAATAATATTGAAGAAAAGATTAAATCTGAAGATATGGAATATTTATTTAAGAGTATTGAAATGCCTTTAAGTATTGTTCTAGCTGATATGGAATTAACTGGTATTAAGTTAGATGTTGATTATTTAACTAAAGTTCAAGAAGAATTAAAGAGTAAAATGGATATTGTTGAAAAAGAAATATATTCTTTAGCAGGTTCTGAATTTAATATTATGAGTCCTGCTCAACTTGCTAAAGTTTTATTTGAAGATTTAATGATTCCATATCCTAAGAGAGTAAAAGACGGTAAGTATTCTACTAGTAAAGATATTTTAGATAAATTAGTTGATACTTATCCAATAGTTAATAAAGTATTAGAATATAGAACTTTATCTAAGTTATATACAAATTATGCAGTTGGTTTAATAGATGAAGTTAGAAGTGATGGTAGAATTCATACTATTTATACACAAGCTTTAACTCGTACTGGTAGATTATCTAGTATTGAACCTAATTTACAAAATATACCTGCTAGGGGAGAATATTCTTCTATAATTAGAAAAGCTTTTATTCCAGATGATAATTCTGTTTTATTAGGTAGTGATTATTCACAAGTTGAATTAAGAGTATTTGCATCACTTTCTAATACTGAAAATTTAATAGAAGCTTTTAAAAATGATAAGGATATTCATACTAAGACTGCTTCTGATATTTTTGGTGTTCCTATGGAAGAAGTTACTAAAGATATGAGAAGAACTGCTAAGGCTGTTAATTTTGGTATTGTATATGGTATTAGTTCTTTTGGATTAGCAGATGATTTAGGAATTGATTTTAAAGATGCTAAGAACTTTATGGATAATTATTTAGCTACTTACCCCGGTATTGTTGACTTTATGGAAGAGTTAAAGAATAATGCATATAGAGATGGATATGTAAAAACTTTAATGGGTAGAAAAAGAGTTATAGAAGAGTTAAGCAGTAAAAATTATATGATTAGACAAGGAGGAGAGCGTATGGCTCTTAATACTCCAATTCAAGGTACTGCAGCTGATATACTTAAGAAAGCTATGGTAGAAATATATGATGAATTTAATAAAAGAGGATTAAAAAGTAAGATGTTATTACAAGTACACGATGAACTTGTATTTAATGTATTAAATGATGAATTAGATGAAGTTAAATCTTTAGTTAAAGATATAATGGAGAATACTTATCAATTAAAAGTACCTTTAAAGGTTGACATTGAATATGGTAAAGATTGGAGTGAAGCTAAGTAATTCCTTGTTAATATTGACTTTTTTTGGTATAATAGGCATGATTCAGGGGGGATAGTATGGAAAAAGTAGAATCAAGCTATTATAAAGATTATAAAGAACTAAAAAACTATCGTAATGGAAAAAAGTTTTATGAAGGAAGAGATAAAACTAAAGTATTATTAATGAAAATAGGTTTATCTGGTTTTAGTATAGCATCTATTATTATGGGAGTTACTTGTGGAGGAGCATTATTATTTTCAGGCGACTCTATATTAGAAACTTTAAGTATTATAATACCTATGGGAACTTGTATGATTTCATATTATGTTATGGATCTTGTGTATCCTGAGTATGAGTCAAGAGTTAATAAAAAATCTTTTAAGAAAAAGTATTCTAATGTTGATATGGATATAAGTGATGAACAGTTGAATAGTTTCTTGGAATATGCTAGTGATAAAAAAATTGAAGAACAAAATGAAAATACAGATGATTTATTTAATGATTTTAAATATATGAGTAATGATGCAAAGATAGCTTTTTTAAAAGAACAAAAAGAGTACTGGGAGAATGTTTCTTTAAAAGAAAAATATGAAAGAAAGAGCAAAACTAAAGTTTTGAAAAAATAATTATATTGAGACGTTATTATGTCTTTTTATATGCCTTGGATGTCAGATGATTATCATAATAAATTAGAGGCAAGAAAAAGAGTAATTTATAAATTAAAAAAATAAAAAAATAAAGTTGAGGAATGTAGTATGCCAGAAAAACCTGAAGTAATGACTGTTGTTAAGAATTTAAAACCTAGACTTATAGGTAGAACTATAATGAATTGTAATGTTTATTGGGATAATATTATTGCTTATCCTACTAGTGATGAATTTAGAGAAAATATTATTAATCAAAAGATTAATGATATAACTACTAGAGGTAAATTTATAGTTATGGAATTAGATGATTATTGTCTATTAATACATTTGCGAATGGAAGGTAAGTTTATGTTTAGAGGAGAATTAGATGAGATTACTAAACATGAACATGTTGAATTTGATTTAGATGATACTACTAGTTTTAGATATCATGATGTACGTAAGTTCGGTAAGATGTATTTAATTCCTAAAGATGAAGTTTACAATACTAAACCATTAAATGAATTGGGAAAAGAGTTTTATGATGATACTCTTGATGAGAAGTATTTACATAATAAATTATCTAAACTAAAAGTACCTATAAAAACAGCATTACTTGATCAAAGTATTATTTGTGGAATAGGTAATATTTATGATGATGAAATATTATTTATGAGTGGTATTAATCCTAATAGAAAAGCTAATTCTATTACTTTAAATGAATGTAAAAAGATAATTGATAATACTAGGGTAGTATTAAGTCATGCTGTAGAGTTAGGCGGTACTACAATTAAATCTTTTACTTCTTCAGAAGGAGTACATGGATTATTTCAAAATGAACTACTTGTTCATAGTCAAGATAATAAACCTTGTCCTAAATGTGGAAAGACTATTACTAAGATAAAAATTGGTGGTAGAGGTACTTATTATTGTACTAAGTGTCAAAAGTAGATAACTTTAAGTAAAATAATATTTTATGTTGTTGAATTGTCTAATTTGTTATGATAAAATCATAGTGTTCGGAGGAGTATCAAATGAAAAAGACTAAGATAATATGTAGTATTGGTCCATCTTCTTGCGAAGCTGATGTAATGGAGCAAATGGCTTTAGCTGGAATGAACATTGCTAGATTTAACTTTTCTCATATGACTGATGAGGAAAGAGAAAAAAATATTGAGTCAGTTAATATAGTAAGAGAAAGGACAGGCCTAAATTTATCTATTCTTTGGGATACAAAAGGTCCTGAATTTAGAAGTGGAGTTCTTGAAGGAGAGAGTATTGAACTAATAGAAGGTAATACTATTCGTTTAGTTAAAGATAATGTTATAGGTAATCAAGAAAGAATTACTGTTAATCATCCTGAAGCGATAGACTCTTTAGAAGTTGGAACTGAAGTATTAATTGAAAATGCTAAAATGAAGATTGTTGTAGTATCTAAAGAAGAAGATGGTGTTACTTGTAAGGTTATTAATGGAGGTACTTTAGGTAATAAGAAGAGTCTTAGTGTACCTGGAGTTAAACTTAATATTCCTTATGTAAGTGAAGATGATAAACATGATATTAAAATTGCTTGTGAGAGCGATGGAGAGTATATAGCTGCATCTTTTGTTTCTTCAAAAGAAGATGTTTTAGCTATACGTGAATTATGTCATGAATATGGTAGAGATGATTATCTAATCATTAGTAAAATTGAAAGTGATTTAGGTATTAAAAATATAAATGAAATATTAGAAGTATCTGATGGTATTATGGTTGCACGTGGAGATATGGGAAATGAAATACCTAGTGCTAGAATACCTGTTGTTCAAAAAGCATTAATTAAAGCTACTAGAAAAGCTGGTAAGATTTGTGTAGTTGCTACTGAAATGTTAGAGACTATGATGGGTAATTTTAGACCAAAGAGAGCAGAGACTTCTGATATAGCTAATGCAGTTTTAGATGGTACTGATTGTGTTATGCTAAGTGGAGAAACTACAGTTGGCAAACATCCAGTTGAAACAGTAGCAGCAATGGCTAATATATGTGAGACTACTGAGCAATATGCTAAGTTTAATTATATTACTCCAGATTATGCATCTTCTGTACCTGAAAGTATTGCTGAATGTGTAGTAGAGAGTTCTAATAGATTAAATGGTAAATTAATTGTAGCTTCTACTATGAGTGGTTTTACTGCTAGACTTATTAGTAATTTAAAACCTAATGCACCTATTTTAGCATTAGTACCTGATGAAAAAACTGGACGTAAGTTAGGGGCAAATTGGGGAGTTTATCCTGTTATAGTACCATTCTATTATTCAACTGATGAAGTTATAACTAATGGTATTAAAGCAGCAAAAGAAAACTTTGCTTTAGATAAGGGTGATATCATCATTCTTACTGGTAGTTTCCCTAACAATGGTGAGGCAAGACCTACTAACTTGATGAAGATAGAAGAAATACAATAAAAAAAGCAGTTTAACTGCTTTTTATTTTTCTTTTACTTCTAAGTATAATTTATATAGTAATTGAATATTGTTCTCTAAATAATAATAGTAAAAAATATAAGGAACAAATAAAATAAATAGTACTATAAATAGTAATAGTAATCCTATATTTTCTGTTACTACAGAGAATCCTAAAGATACTATTGCTGAAATTCCTACAAAGAATGTAACTATTAGATGTATAAATCTTTCATGTTGAAAAAACTTTATTTCTGTTAGTGCTCTTTTTAGTAAGTCTTCCTTGTTATTGATTTTCTCTTTTTCTATTTCTTTTTTTAGTTCATTAATTAAAGAATTAATCATTTCTTTCATATTATCACTTCCTATTATAATTTTAACATAAAAAAACATATTATTGGTTAATATGTTTTGTTTTTAATTTACTTGAAATTGGTTTATTCTCAAATTCTTCTTCCATCAATAATTCGTGGATTTCTTCTTCTTTAGTATCTAAGTATACTTCTTCTATACGATCAACTCTACATTTTTCAGCAGTAATTATTGATTCAACTTTACTTGATGCTTCTTCTAAATTATCATTTACAATTACATAGTTATATTTTGTTACTTC
>CAMOKF010000012.1 GCA_946617625.1 uncultured Bacillota bacterium | reverse complement strand
TATGGGACTTTTTAATAAGATTAAAAATATGTTTAGTAAGGATTCTAATGAATCTAAAAATATAGAAACTAAAAATGAAGAAAAAAAAGAAGAACAAAAAGAAGATAAAAAAGAAGTTGAGAAATCTGTTAAGGTTTATGAGAAAGGATTAACTAAAGCTAGACAAGGATTTGTGTCTAAATTAGCTAGTCTTACTAGTAAATATAATAAAGTAAATGAAGAATATTTTGAAGAACTTGAAGAAATATTAATAATGGCTGATATTGGTGTTAATACTGTTATGGATTTTATGGATAGAATTAGAGATAGAGTTCGTAAGGAGGGTATTGAATCACCTGAAGAGTTAAAAGAAGTTATTGTTGATGAGTTATTTATTATTTATGTTAATGATGAAGTATTAAGCAGTAAAATTAATTATAAAGAAGATGGACCTACAGTTATATTATTTGTTGGTGTTAATGGTGTAGGTAAAACCACTACTATAGCTAAACTTGCTAATAAAATGAAAGATGAAGGTAGAAAAGTACTTTTAGTTGGTGCTGATACTTTTAGAGCAGGTGCTGTTGCTCAATTAAATGAATGGGCAGATAAAGTTGGAGTAGGTTTTTATGGTACTCATGAAGGAGAAGATCCATCTAGTGTAGTATTTGATGGTATTACAAAAGCTAAAAATGAAAATTATGATGTGGTTTTAATAGATACTGCTGGAAGATTACAAAATAAAGTTAATTTAATGAAAGAATTAGAAAAAATGAATAGAGTAATTGATTCTTTAGTAGATGGAGGAGCTAGTGAAACTTTATTAGTTATAGATGCTACTACAGGTCAAAATGGTATCAGTCAAGCTAAAGCATTTAAAGAAATTACTAATATTACAGGTATTGTATTAACAAAATTAGATGGTACTGCTAAAGGTGGTATTGTTCTTGCTATAAAAGAGAGTGTTGGAGTACCTGTTAAGTTTATGGGACTTGGAGAAGGAAAAGATGATTTACAAGTATTTGATATAGAAAAATATATTTATGGCTTATTTAAAGATATTATGTAGGTGATATTATGGAAGACTTTATTTATTATAATGAATTATACGATTTATATTCATCTTTATTAACAGATAAACAAAGACAATATTTTGAAGATTATTATTTTCACAATTTAAGTTTTAGTGAAATGGGAGAAAACTATAATGTAAGTAGAAATGCCATTTTTAAACAATTAAAAATAACTAAAGAAAAGTTAGATGAATTTGAATCTAATTTAAAATTATTAGAAAAGAAAAATAAATTGATTAATATTATAGAAGAAGTAGATAATCAAAAGATAAAAAAAGAATTAGAGGAATTGATTTAATTGAAGAAAAAATCTAAAGATAATAAAAACTATACTTTTGTATTTTTATATGCAATAGGATCTATATTAATAGTTGCTGGACATTGTTATAATGGTGGAATTAATCTCTTCTTTGATATTTTTCAGCCTTATGCATTTCACTTAGGGCTTTTTATGTTTTGCAGTGGTTATTTTTATAAAAGTTCTAATGAAGATAATTTTAAAGAATATTTTATTAAGAAATTTAAAAGATTAATAATACCAATGTTTATATGGAATCTTATATATGGATTATTCATTCAATTTATTAAATTATTTGGATTTAGTTTTGGAGAAAACTTTACTTTATATAATTTAATTATTGCTCCATTAATAAATGGACATCAATTTTGTTTTAATTTATGTTTTTGGTTTATACCTGAATTATTCTTAATACAAATGATTACTTGTTTACTTAGAAAAGGACTTAGTAAATTTATAAAAATAAATGAATACTTATTCTTTGCTTTTTATTTATTATTGGGTATTTTAGGTGTTTATTTAAGTAATAAAGGATTTAATAAAGAGTGGTTCTTACTATTAGTTAGGACATTATTCTTCTTTCCTTTCTTTGGAATGGGAATTCTTTATAATAGAAAAATAGAAAGATATGATAAATTATCAAATATAAAATATTTTTCAATTGTTTTATTATTGCAATTTATAATTATTTTTATTGAAGGAAAATCTCCTGGTTTTACAGTTGTATGGTCTAAAGATTTTACTAATAATTTATTATTACCATTTATGGTTGGCTTCCTTGGAATTGCGTTTTGGTTAAGAATTGCTAAAATATTGGAACCTATAACTAAAGATAGTGGTGTTATTAATACTATTTCTAATTATTCACTTCCTATAGTGGCACATCAATTTTTTGGATTCTTTATACTTAAATTTATATTCGCATTATTTTGTAGATTTACTCCATTTTTTAATGATTTTAGTATTTCTGAATTTAAAAGTGACTTTTGGTATTACTATGTTCCAAATAATTTGGGAGTATTCTATTTTATATATTTAATTTTTGGATTAGTAATTCCTATAATAATTGCTAAAATATTAGAAATTTGTAAGAAAAAATTAAAAAAAGCTTAAAGTACTTTATAGTACTTTTTTATTGTATTTTTTTTATATAAAAGATATAATTTTATTATGATAGGGTTAAAAGGGATAGGTGATATTAATGTTTGATAGAATTGTTTATATAGGAGATCACTATGCTAATGTTAAATTAAGAGATAAAGATAATTTAGCTATTAATTTAATGAATTTACATTTAGTGTTTGAAGATAAAGATAAAAAGGTTTTAGCTGAAGTTGATAATTTAGATGGTGATTTAGTTAAAGCACGTTTTTTAGGAGAAATATCTGGTGATAGATTAATAGGTGGTACTCTTCGTAAACCTTCTCTAGATGCTACTGTTAGAGTTATTAAACCTGAAGAAATTCCTATGATTACTGGTAAAAATGAAAAAGGTTATATGCCTTTAGGAGTTAGTCCATTCTATAATGATATACCAGCATATTTAGATGTTAATAATTTTTTTGGAGGTCATTTTGCTATATTTGGTAATTCTGGTTCAGGTAAGTCTTGTGGTATATCTAGACTATTCCAAAACATGTTCCATGATAAAAGATTATTTCCTTATAAAGCTAATATAATCTTATTTGATTCTTCAGGTGAATATTATAATGCTTTTAAAGATTTAAAAAGTATAGATCCTAATTATAATTATCGTTTCTTTAGTAGTAATGAAACTGATGGTATTGGTGAAAAATTAAGATTACCTATATATTTACTTAATAAAGATGATTTAGCTTTATTATTACAATGTACATCTCATTCTCAATTACCTTTAATAGAAAGAATGCAAAAGTTAGCTTTAATTTTTTCTCAAGAGGGAATGGATGCTAATGCTTATAAAAATCACTTAATAGCTAAAGCTATTATGACTATTTTATATACTAATGAAACATCTCCTAATAAGAGAAATGAAGTTTTCTCAATATTAGCTAGTTGTTCAACTCCACAATTTAATTTGGAAGCTCCTGTACAAGGTGTAGGTTATACTAGAAAATTTAGAGAATGTTTCTTAATAGATAATTCTGGACAATTTACTGAAAGTGTTTTACTTACTGAATATATTTCATCATTTATTAAGCCTGAATTAGATGATTATGAACCAACACCTGGAGTATTCTATAACTTAGATACTTTGGAAAAAGCTCTAAACTTTGCTTTAATTAGTGAAGGTTGGTTAAGAAATGCTAATACATATGGAGATGCTATTACTATTCGTGTTAGATTACATTCTTTAATAGTTGGTAAGTATGCTAAATTCTTTGATTATCCTGAATATACTCCTTTAGAGTCTTATTTATCATCTCTAATTATTAATAATGGAAATAAGTATCAAATTATTAATATTAATTTAGATGATGTTGATGATGACTTTGCTAAAGTAATAACTAAAGTATATTCAAGATTAATATTTGAATTTGCTAAAGGATTAAAACAAAGAGGAAGTATTCCTTTCCATATAGTTGTTGAAGAAGCACATCGTTATATTCAAAACGATACTGATAGATTCCTTCTTGGATATAATATATTTGAAAGAATTGCTAAAGAAGGACGTAAATATGGAGTTCTTTTAGGTCTTATATCTCAAAGACCTAGTGAAATGAGTGATACTTGTATTTCTCAATGTATGAATTTCTTAATATTTAAGATGAATCACCCAGTTGATGTTGAATATATTAGAAAGATGGTTCCAAATATTAGTGATGAAATTGTTGAAAAACAAAAGTCACTACAATCTGGTACTTGTTTAGGTTTTGGTACTGCATTTAGAATTCCTATAATAGTTAAGATGGAAATGCCTAATCCAGCTCCTTGGAGTGGAAATGTTGATGTTGTACGTATTTGGAATGGTAGAGAAGATGGTCAAGCTTATGATGAGACACCAACTAATACAAATACTAATATAAGTATGACTAGTGATTATTTAGTTAATGATCCTAATGCTATTCAAGATGTTAATCCAAGTAATTATGTAAACAATGATAATACTACAATGGAACAAATTATTAATAATGTTACAAATAATAGTAATGGTCTTCCTGATCTATCTTTAGATGATGATGAAGATGGTTTTGATGATAATTATTTTGAAGATTCTGTAATTGATAAAGCATTATTTGGACAAAATAATATGAATAATCAAGGGCAAACTGTTAGTCAACAGATGAATGGAAGTCCTCAAATGATAAATAATAATTATTCTAATCCTCAGATGATAAATAATCCACAGATGATGAATAATATTAATGAAGCTCCATCTAAGCCATTGATTGATATTACAAATTAAAAGTTCTTAATAGAACTTTTTCTTTTGTTTTTCTTTATATAATGATAAAATAAGTAACAGGTGATAATAATGTTTGAAAGTTTAGGAGATAGATTACAAAACGCAATTCATAAGATAAAGGGATATGGAAAAATAACAGAAGATAATATTTCTGATATGATGAAGGAAATACGTTTAGCATTACTTGAAGCAGATGTTAACTATAAAGTTGTTAAAGAGTTTACTAATACTGTTAAAGAAAAAGCTTTAGGTAGTGAAGTTGCTTCTTCTATTAATCCTGGAGAATTATTTGTAAAAATAGTAAAGGATGAACTTACTGAATTATTAGGTGGAGAAAGTGCTCCATTAAATACTACAGGTAATCCTGCAATACTTATGTTAGTAGGTTTACAAGGTTCTGGAAAAACTACTACTATTGCTAAGATAAGTCAATTTTTAAGAAAAAAACATTCTAAAAAGCCTTTATTAGTTGCTGGTGATGTATATAGACCTGCTGCTATTGATCAATTAAAACAATTAGGTAAACAATTAAATATAGAAGTTTATGAAGAGGGTAAAAAAGATCCTGTAGAAATAGTAAATAATGCTCTTAATTATGCTAAAGAAAATAAATTTGATTATGTATTAATAGATACTGCTGGTAGATTACATATCGATGATGAATTAATGGATGAACTAGATAATATTAAGAAAGCTGTTAATCCTCAAGAAATATTATTAGTTATAGATGCTATGATGGGTCAAGATGCTATTAATGTAATAACTGGTTTTAATGAAAAACTACCTTTAACAGGTGTTGTATTAACTAAATTAGATGGAGATACTAGAGGTGGAGTAGCTTTATCTGTTAGACATTTAACTAATGTACCTATAAAGTTTATGGGTACTAGTGAAAAGTTAGATGGACTTGAGTTATTCGATCCTGAAAGAATGGCAGGAAGAATTTTGGGTATGGGTGATATAGTTTCATTAGTTGAAAAAGCTACTGAATCTATAGATGAAAAAGCTGCTGAAAAAACTGCTAAGAGAATGCAAGAAGGTAAATTTGATTTAGAAGATTTTTTAGATACTATGAAGCAAATGAAGAAGTTGGGTCCTTTAGAGAATTTATTAAAGTTAATACCTGGAGCTAAAAAGATGGGATTAAATGATATAAAAATAGATCCTAAACAAATGGCTCATATAGAAGCTATAGTTTTATCAATGACTCCAAAAGAAAGAAGAAATCCAGATATTATTAAAGCTAGTAGAAAAACAAGAATAGCTAAAGGTTCTGGTACTTCTGTTCAAGAAGTTAATAAATTGTTACAACAATTTGATCAAATGAAGAAAATGATGAAACAAATGAGTAATGGAAATTTTAAGATGCCTTTTTAGGTATCTTTTTTTATAACAATTGTTTTACTTTTACATAGTATAAAATAGGAGGTATTTATTATGTATGATAATGACGTTGTAAATAATTTTTATGTAGATGGAAACAATAATACTATAGATAGTGATATGAGTACTGATACTAATATGAATAGTATGAATAATATGTCCAATATGAATGGTATGAGTATGTGTAATCCAATTAATGAAGGTACACAAGAAAAGTGCGTACACCGTACTATTTATCATGATGTTCCACATGTTTGTCCTGTTCATACTCGTATAATTAATCATCATATTTATAGACATTTCTATCAACCTAGATATACTTGCAGTGAAGAAAATACAGTAAGTAATGTACAATGTGGATCTTGTTGTAACTATAGATAGAAAGATTTTATAATCTTTCTTTTTTATTGACATAATGTATATACTTTGTATATACTATTTATAGGTGGTGATTTTATGGAAGCTAGACTACAAAGATGGGGTAATTCTGATGGAATTAGGATACCTAAAAGTTTATTAAAAGCATTAAATTTAAAAACTAATGATATTGTAGATTTAATACAAGAAGATAATAAAATTATTATTTCTAAATCTAGTAAAAAAAAGGTATTTTTAAAAACTTTAATTAAAAATTACGATGGACCAAATTTAGCTAAGGATTATGATTGGGATGATAAGGTTGGAAAAGAAATATGGTAAAAAAATATGTTCCTAAACAAGGTGATATTATTTATTTGGATTTAAATCCTACTAAAGGTCATGAACAGTATGGTATTAGACCTGCTATTGTAATAAGCAATAACACATTTAATCAATTTACTAAAATGGCTATAGTTTGTCCAATTACTTCAAATACTAAAAGTTTTCCTACTCATTACTTATTAGAAGATACTAAAAAGATTTCTGGCTCTGTTTTATGTGAACATGTTAGAAGTATTGATTATGAAAGTAGAAATATAACATTTGTTGAAGAAGCAAGTGATAATGACTTTTTAAGTATAATTACTTTGATGAATGCATGTATTGAAGAATAAATTTACACTGTAAATTTGTTGTCTAATTTTTTTGATTTGTTGATAATTTACAATAAGTAGTTTATTCTAATAATAGGGAGTGTGATATAGTGATTTATCCTTCTATTGATAAACTTCTTAATATTGTAGATTCTAAATATGAATTAGTTCATATAGCTGCAAGAAGAAGTAAACAGATGTCAAAAGATAAACATTTTCAATTAGCTGAAACAGAATATAAAAGTACTAAAAATATTGGAAGAGCACTTGAGGAAGTCGCAGAGGGACTTATCAAGGTTAATAAATAGGAAGATTTGCTTCCTTTTTTTATGGTATACTATTTTTAGGTGATGTATATGAAAATACTTAAATATAAAAAATTAACTGGTGGAAAATATAAGGTCACTTTAGATACTATGGATTTAATGTTATATGAAGAAGTAATTTTAAAATATAACTTGTTAATTACTAAAGAAATAGATCCGTTAGAGATAGAAAAAATAAGTAATGATAATTTATTTTATGAAATATATTATGATGCTATAAAAAGCATTAATTCTAGAATTAAAAGTATATATGATATTAGAATGTTTTTAAAAAAGAAAGAATATCCTATAGATGTTATTGAATCAGTCATTGATAAATTATTAAAACAGGGTTATCTAAATGATTTAATATATACTAAATCATTTATTAATAATCAAATTGTTACAACTAATAATGGTCCTAATAAAATAAGAAAAGAATTGTTAGATCACAAAGTAGATGAAAAGATTATTTATGGTGAATTAGAAAGTTTTACTACTGATCTTCAGTTAGAAAAGATTGAAAAACTAGTTAATAGATTTTATAAAAGTAATCGTACTAGAGGTGGATTTGTTTTAAAGAAAAAGATTACTAATGACTTAATAAAATATGGATATGATATTGAACTAATTGATAAAGTAATTAGTAAGTTTGATTTTACAAATGATAAAGATATTGCAAAAAAAGAATATGAAAAATTATATAGAAAATTATCTAAAAAGTATAATGGTGTTGAGCTAGAAAGAAAGATTAAAGAAAAAATGTATATGAAAGGTTTAGTTTATGAAGAAGATATTTAATAATTATAAGTTCTTAATTTTTAGTTTATTTACATCATTTTCTTTGTTTCTAACAACATTTATTAATAAAGAATCTGATTACATGTGGCATGTTAAAGCAGGAGAATATATGTTTAATCATGGCCCTATAGTAAAAGATGTTTTTTCATGGTCTTTAAAAGGTTCTTATTGGATGAGCCATGAATGGTTATTTGAAATAATTGTTTATGCATTAAAAAAACTCATGGGTAATTTTAGTTTAGTTTTCTATGTATTTATATGCGTAATGACAATATTATTTATTATTTTTACTTATAATAAAGAAAAAATGAAAAACAGATTATTTATGACTTTGTTATGGGTTGTATGTTGTTCTGTATTAATATGTTATATTCAAGTAAGACCTCATTTAGTAAGTTATATTTTATTTACTTTAACTATGTATTTTATTTATGATTTAATTAATAATGAGAATTCTAGAAAAATATACTTTTTGCCTTTACTTACTATCTTATGGTCTAATCTCCATGGTGGATCTAGTAACTTAGGCTATTTAATGTGTTTTATTGTATTATTTGCTGGATTATTTAATTTTAGATTTTCTAAGTTTTTTGCTAAAAGCTTAAGTAAAAAGCAATTATTAACTTTATTAATAGTTGGTTTAATAAGTATTTTATGTACTGCTATTAATATTCATGGATTTAGAATGACTATTTATCCTTATACTAATATGATGGATAAAACTATGCTTAATAATATATTGGAGTGGAGAATAACTGATATTAATGATATGACTCACTCATTATTCTTTGTAATCGCTTCTTTAATATTCTTTATTCTTTTATGTAGTAAGAAGAAGATTAAGTTTATTGATTTAGTATTATTTGGAGTAGGTGTATTTTTAGGACTTAAGTCTATTAGATTTTGGGCATATTTATATTTAATTTCTTCATTCTTTGTTTTTGATTATGTAGAAGAATTTGAATTTCATTATTTTAAATATGCAGTTATGTTTGCTAATGTAATGTTTATTGGTTTCTTTATTATTAATATTAATAAAGTTTATAAAGAGGTTAATACTGATTATATTTATACTGATTCTACTATTATTAATAAGATAAAAGAAGTAAAGCCAAAAAGATTATATAATATTTATAATGTTGGTGGAGAATTAATTTACTATGATATACCTGTATTTATAGATGGTAGAGCAGATCTATATTCACAAAATGATTTGTTTGAAGAATATTTAAAAATTGATGGATTAGATTTGGATTTTCAGTCACAAATTAATAGATTTAATTTTGATTATTATTTAACTAATGTTGGAGGAAAACTAGATAATTATTTAATATCTCATGACATGGTAGAAAAAGTAGTTTCTTCTAATGGATTAGTTTTATACAAAAAGAAAGCAAGTTAATTATAAACTTGCTTTTTTTATTGTTGATTTGTATTTGATGATGCTTTTTTAATTAGATTATCCATTAATTCATTATAAGCTTTTTTAATTGTACTATCATTCCATGTAATACCATTTTCTTCTCTTATTTCAATTAATGAATTATAGTATAATGTTTTGTCATCATTTAATTTTTGTTCTCTTAGTTTTTCTTTTATTTCTGATTTTACTTTCTTTAAAGCTTTTTTCTTTTCTTGTTTTGTTTTTAATATGATGTGGTATCCATATGATGATTTTACTGGTTCTTTAGTATATTCATCTACTTTTAATTCTGCACAAGCTTTAGAGAATTCTGCTACCATATCATCATAAGCAAAACTTCCTAAGTCTCCACCTTTAGATGCTGTTGCTTTATCATCAGAATATTTTTTAGCTAACTTATCAAAGTCTTCACCATCGTTAAGTTTTTTAATTACTTTTTTTGCTTTTTCTAAGGCTTTTTCTTCAGCTTCTTGTTTTTCTTCATCTGTTGCATCATCACTACTATTTACAGATATTAATATGTGTTTAGCACTCATATCTCCATAATAGTTTTCATCATAGTATTTTTTTATTTCATCATCTTTTAGATTCTTTTCTATATAGTCATTAACAGCTTGTTCTCTTTTATATTCTAATCTTAATATTTCTTCTAATTCTTTTTCATCTGTTGCTCCAAAATATTGACCAATTACTTGTTTAAAAGTTGATTCATCAGAATAATAGCTTTTAATTTGATCTATTTGATCTTTTACATCCTTATCTTCTTCTTCAGTTGCTGGATACTTATCTTTAAATAGTTTTAAATCAATCATATCCACTAATTTAGATATGTTAGTTGTCTTAATATCTTTATAAAATTCATTAGCTGTTATTTCTCCATCTTCAAATCCTACAACTGCTTTTTTACTTACTTTAACTTCTTTTCCACATCCTGTTGTTAATAAAGATGCTATAACTAAAAAAGAACCTATTCCTATTATTAATTTTTTATTTTTCATACTGACCTCCTGTAAAATATAATAGCAAAAAATAATTTTTAGTGCAATAAATTATAGATATAATCACAATTTTTAGCTTTTTCCATACAATAAAATGAAAGCTAATAAAAAGGAGGAGTATTTATGTGTAATAATACAAATGGAACATCTTCTGCAGCTGCTATTGTTTTAGTATTATTTATTCTTTTAATAATCATCTTAGGTGCTTATATTTAAGGGAGGTGAAATAATGAATAATTGTGGAGATAATAATGTTTCAAATTGTAGAGGTAATAGAGGCTTTTTAGTAATAATAATTTTATATATTTTACTTGCAATAATTTTAGGTGGTTCTACTAATAATATTTTCTAATAAAAAAATACAAAGTTAATTCTTTGTATTTTATTTTGTTAAATCATTGTATACATCTTCAACTTCTTTTAATATATCTTTATTATAGTTGAAGTCTGCATTATCATTTTGATATCTAGGAATTAGATGCAAGTGATAATGTTTTATTTCTTGACCTAATTCATTATTTTGAGCTAATGTTAATCCTTCACATTTTATTTTTTCTTTTAGCATTGGATATAGTTTTTCTCTTACTACATTTAACATATGATTAATAGTTTCGTTATCTGTATCCATTAAGTTAACTAAATGCTTTTTTGGTAATACCAATAAATGTCCGTTAGTATTTGGATTAATATTCATTATTACTTTTATTATGTCATCTTCATATACTGTTTTACTAGGTAATTCATTATTAATTATTTTACAAAATATACAATCTTTCATATTTCCTCCTAATTTAGATATTCATATGTTATTTCATATGTATCTAGTAAATTGCTTTTCTTTTTATTTATTATATCATTTATTATAGTGTTAAAGTCATTACTTTCTATTGCTTTATTATCTAGTGTTATTGAAAGTACTCTAGTTTCATCTTCTGGATCTTGAATGTTAAATGTATAATTTTTTGGTGTTATATTTTTATTCTTTAAATTAGAATTAAAATTTATTAAAGTATTTCTTATATTGGATTCTCTAAATTTATCTAACGTTATGTTTGCTTTTAAGTTATATATTTTTATTGTTTCAGGTTCTTCTGATGTTACAATCTTTTCTTTTATATTATCTGTATATTTATTTAATGTTTTTAATATTTTTATTTCAAAGTTTGAACCTGTTTTATTTTTTATATTTTTTCTTATTTGTTTTTCTTGATAGTCTATAATGGTTTTTCCTTCTAAATAGTCTTTTTTATAAGTATCTGTTATTTTTTTATCTTCATAATATATATAAAAGTATAAGTTTTTATTTTGTTTATTAGATACTTTTAATTGATATTTCATATTTTTGTATTCTGTTTTTCCTATATTTAGATTCTTTTTTATATCTTTATAGTTTTCATCAATGTATGTTTCTAGTTTTTCTGTTACTTTAGGTATTTTTAGTGGAGATATTTTTTCATTAACTATAATTACTCCAAAGAATACAAATATTATAAAGAATAATAATATCATTTGTAGTGTTAGTTTGTCTTGTTCTTTCATATAATCACCAATTTAATTATATAAAAATAATACTTTTAATGCAATTTTCATTTATTATTTTTAAAAAGATAGTTGTGTTGATTTTAGTTTTGTGCTAATATAAAAGAAGATAAAAAGAATAAAATAGGTGGTGTGTTTATTATGGCTATGCAAATACAAAGAGGCTTAGTAAAATACAAGGATAGAAGTGATATTATATGTACTTATGGAGTTACAGATAATGGAAATCAATATTATTTTTTAGATGATACTAAATTAGCTAATGGAAATATTATTGTTAGTACTACTTTATTAGAATCTGTAGATCCTTTAGCAGTTGCTTCTCATATTGGTGTAATAGATAGTGAAGGTAATGAAGTAATTCCTTGTAATAATAAGACTATTAAACCTATATCTTCAGATATTTTGCTTGTGGAAAGAGCTAATCCTGAAAGCCCTAATGTATTGGAGAGCCTAAGACAACGTGAAGATCCTGCATTTGCAACTAAATTAGTTACAACACCAGCTGCTATTAAAGATAATATGAATAAGTTGATGGGTGTTGATGGAAGATTTGTATTTAATGATCAATTTTCTGAAGCAACTATTTGTGATATAGATGGTAAAAACTTGATTAATAATGAATATTATAGTTTTATTAGTGCCAATGATGAAAAAATATTCTTTAGTAAGAATATAGAAGGTTCTCAAGTAATTGAATATCCTTTATATCCTGTTAATGAAGAAAAGGTTGAGGAAGAAGCTCCAACTTTAAATGTTGAAACTACTTCAGTAACTCAAGATTCTATTGAAAAAGCTCTTAGTGAAGAAAATCAACCTGTAGAAAATAATGAAGTAACTAAGTTAGATGAAAATGTTTATACTGAAGATGTAAATATTCCAACTGAAGAAAGTCCTGTTGAAAATACTGTAGAGGAAGCTAAGGAAGAAGTAAAAGAAGATATAGTTCAACCAGAAGAAGTTAAGAAAGAAATACCAGAGGCTAATGTTTCAGTAGAACCAGAAGAAGAAAAGAACGAGGAACCTGTAATTCCTGTTGAAAAAGTAAAAGAACCTAAGGAAGAAATTAAGATAGATATAGATGTTCCAGAAGAAAAGGTTGAAGAGAGTGAAAAAGAAGAAGATTCTCATGAACCTATAAAAGATGAAAAAGTATATGTAGAAGATTCTTATGATTATGACTATGACAATGGTTATAATAATTTATTAGAAAGTTATGATTATTCTAATCCTACATCTACTAATTTACCTCAAAAATCATTCTTTGATGATGTTACTGTAACTATTTCTAATTTAGTAGAATTAAATAGAAATCTACAAGGTATGATAGATGATTATGAAATGAGATTAGCTAAATGTGATGCTTCTCGTAAAAAACTTGTTGAATTATCTAAATCACAAGCTAGAGAAATATCTAGTTTAAATGCTAGAATAGCTAGATTAGAAACTGATAAACAGGTATTAGAACAAAAATTAGCTGCATTTTCTCCTACATCTAATAATGATTTAGTTAGAGCTATGGCAGATGCTCAAAATATTTTAGGTCAAAGTAGATTTAGATCAAGCAAAGATTAAAGAAGACAATTTTGTCTTTTTTTTTGAATTTCTTTATATTATGTGTTAAAATATATGTGTTTTAGAAAGAGGCATATAAGAATATAATATAAATAGAATTAAAAAGAGGAGGCTTTTTATGAATAGAGAAGATTTTCCTATGTTAAGTCAAGATATAGTTTATTTTGATAATGGAGCTACTACTTTAAAGCCTAGATGTGTGATAGATAGTGTTGTTAAGTATATGAGTGAACATACTTCTAATATACATAGAGGAGATTATAATGCTGCAGTTATTACTAATAAATTATATGATGATACTAGAAATGTAGTAGCTAAATTTATTAATTGTAATCCTAAAGAAGTAATATTTACTAGTGGAACTACTATGTCTATTAATCAAGTTGTATTTGGTTTTATGAAAAAACACTTGAAAAAAGGTGATGAAGTATTACTAACAAGAAGTGAGCATGCCTCTAATGTTGTACCTTGGATTAAGCTAAGTGAAGATATAGGCATAGTTATTAAATATATGGATTTAAATGAATCTTATGAACTAACTTTGGATAGTGTTAAAAAGAGCATTACTGATAGAACTAAAGTTATATCTATAGCTCATGTTACTAATGTTATTGGTGATGTAAGAGATATAAAATCAATAGGAAAAATATGCAGGGATAATAATATTTATTTCTGTGTAGATGGAGCTCAAAGTGTTCCGCATATGAAAGTTGATTTTAAAGATAGTAATATTGATTTTTTAAGTTTTTCTGGTCATAAGATGTGTGGCCCTACTGGAGTAGGGGTTTTAATTGGAAAAATAAATTTATTAGAGAAGATGGATCCATTATGCTATGGTGGTGGAATGAATAATTTCTTTGAAGCTGATAATTCTTATGAATTGAAAGATGTTCCAATTAAATTTGAAGCTGGTACTCCGCCTATTGCTGAAGTAATAGGATTAAGAGAAGCAATTCTTTACTTAGAATCAATTGGTATGGAAAAGATTCATGAACATGAGATGAAGTTAAAGAAATATTTAATTTCTAAATTAGAAAAAATTGATAATATTATCATTTATAATAAGAATTCAAATAGTGGTATTTTAGCTTTTAATATTGATGGTGTTTTTGCTCAAGATTCTTCTATATATTTAAATCATTATAATATTTATGTAAGAGCAGGTAATCATTGTGCTAAGATGTTAAAAGATGAAATAGGTATTAAGAATACTGTACGTTGTAGTATGTATTTTTATAATAATTATGATGATATAGATAAATTAGTAGATGTATTAAGTAATAGTAAAGATATATTTAAAGTTGTAATATAGGTGAATTATGGATAGTGATTTAAGAAGAGAAATTATATTAGATAATTATCAAGAACCTACTAATAGAGGATTAGTTGATGATAATACTTATTTAAAAACTAATACTAATAGTGAGAGTTGTATTGATAATTTAGATTTTATGATGAAAATAGATAATGGAGTTATTAATGATATTAGATTTGATGGAGAAGCTTGTGCAATAAGTACTTCAGCTGCTTCTATTATGATTAAAACTTTAATTGGAAAAGATATTGAAAGTGCTAAAAATATTCTTAATAATTATAAGAATATGTTAGATGATGAAGATTATGATAGTGATTTGTTAGGTGAGTTAAATGTTTATGATGAAATAAGTAAGCAACCTAATAGAAAAAATTGTGCTTTACTGCCATATAAAGCAGTTGTAAAAATGTTGGGGGAATTAGAAGGTTATGGAAAATAAGTTTAAAAGAGAAGATTTATATGTTGTGGGTTTAAGATTTTATGATAAAGATCATGGAAAAGATGGTGCTTTAGTTTTTAGTGATAATTTATCATATTTAATTGTTACTAAGAGTAAAGTTGAAGGTAATAATAATTATTACAATGTTTTTGATAAAAAAGAAACATATCCATTATTTAAGAGAACTAATTATGCTAATTATAGAAGTAATGGAGAAGCATATGGTACTAAAATGGAATTAGTTAGTGATGGTGGATTCTTAGAGACTGGTCCTTGTTGGCTAGTACAAGAACAATTACCTGAAGAATTAGGTGATGAAGTATCACTTAAAACTTTGGAAGATTTAGTTTTAAAATCTGATAAATATTTTAAAGATAGAGAGATTATTGCTAAGAAAAGAAATATTATTAAAGGTTTAAAAACTCATTATAAAGATTTAGAAAATAAAAGAATTATGGATAAGTTCTTTGACGAACAATATAAAGAATTAAATAATGAAAATAATAAAAAACTTGTAAAGTAGTTTTTTTAAGAAATTATACTTTTTAAAAGAATAAATTTGTATATGATTTATTCTTTTTTTGTTTTAATAATGGTTTGAATATTACTTTTTTGTTATTTTACAATATATTAATTATTTAATAATATACATCTTCGAGAGGAGGTGTTATATGTTAAATCAGATTGTACTTGTAGGACGTCTCACAAGAGATATTAGTGTATATAAATCTGAAAAAGGTAAGGGATCTAAAGTTGCCACTATCTCATTAGCTGTCCCAAGAAGCTTTAAAAACATGGAAGGAACTTACGATACAGATTTTATAGATTGTATTGCTTTTGAGAATATTGCTATAAATACTTCTGAGTATTGTAAAAAAGGGGATATTGTTGGTATAAAAGGAAGAATTCAATCAAAAGTAGAAGAACAAGATGATAAAAAAATAACTAAATTAGAAATAATTGCTGAAAAAGTTACTTTTTTATCTAGTAAAAAAGAAGAAGCAGATAGTTAATCTGCTTTTTTTATGTTAGAATTAGATAAAGACTAAGGAGTAATTATGTATATAGATATTAATAAGTGTGATATAAATAATGATTATTTTCATTTTACTAATAAAGATAATGTAAATGGAATTATTAGAAATGGACTTCTTTTATCTAAAGGAACTGCGTCTAAAATAAAAAAACATGAAGCAAATGTTTCAGTTTCTAAGGGTGCTAAAGGAATACTTGGAATACTTAATTCATTTATTTTTGTATTTAGTGAATTAAAGTGTAATGAAGTTCCTGAAGATTATAGAAAGTATTTTGATGGAGTAAATTTTAATTCTAATTCTACTGTAGGATTGGAAAATGCTTGTACTGCAGTTAGTAACAAGTTAAAAGATGAAGTGTATTTTAAAGTTGATTTGGATGAAGAACAGTTAGATCGAGCTTATGTTGGAGGATTTGGTGCTGCATATGATATTCGACTTAGTGAAAATGTTGATAAATCTAAAGTTCATTTAATTACTGATTCGAATCTTAATATTTTAAGTGCATATGATGTTGCATCTTATATATATAATAAAACTGAAAGTAAAGATATTTATAGAAAAATGAATAGTGAATTTTATTATATGATGGATAGAAATAATGGTTCTGATAGAAAGTATGAACCTTTTACATTTTAATTGGAGGTATAATGAAGAGAAGTAAAACTAAACAAATTAAAGTTGGTAACGTATTAATTGGTGGACAAAATAAAGTTGTAATTCAATCTATGACTAATACTAAAACTGTTGATATAGAAAGTACGGTTAAACAGATATTAGAGTTAGAGAATGTAGGATGTGAAATAGTAAGAGTAGCATGTCCAACTATTGATGATGCTAAGGCTATTAAGAAAATAAAAGAAAAAATACATATTCCTATAGTTGCAGATATACACTTTGATTATAAAATTGCACTAGAGGCAATTAAAAGTGGTGTGGATAAGATTAGAATTAATCCTGGAAATATAGGAAGTATTGATAAAGTTAAGGCTGTAGTAGAAGCTTGTAAAAATAAAAATATTCCAATTAGAATTGGAGTTAATGCTGGTTCATTGGAAAAAGATTTATTAGAAAAATATGGAAAACCTACAGCAGAAGCTATGGTTGAAAGTGCTAGAAGACATATTAAAATATTAGAAGATTTAGATTTTTATGATATTTGTTTATCTTTAAAAGCATCTGATTTAGATTTATGTATTAAAGCTTATGAAAAAGCTAGTCGTACTTTTCCTTATCCTTTACATATTGGTATAACTGAGGCTGGTACTGCTTTTAGTGGTACTATTAAATCTAGTATTGGGATTGGATATTTACTTAGAAAAGGTATTGGAGATACTATTAGAGTTTCTTTATCAGATGATCCAGTAGAAGAAATTAAAGTTTGTAAAGAAATATTAAAGTGTTGTAATTTAATAAAGTTACCTAGATTAGTAGCATGTCCTACTTGTGGAAGAACTCAAATAGATTTAATACCTATAGCAAAAGAAGTAGAGGAATTTTTACAAACTATTAATAAAGATATTACAGTTGCAGTGATGGGATGTGCAGTTAATGGCCCTGGAGAAGCTAGAGAAGCTGATATTGGTATTGCTGGTGGAGTAAAAGAAGGACTTCTTTTTAAACATGGAAAAGTAATTAAGAAAGTACCTCAAGAAAAAATAGTTGAAGTATTAAAAGAAGAAATAATTAATAATTTTTAAGAGACTTAGTCTCTTTTTTTATTAGTCTTTTTATGATATTATTTATTATAGGGTGATGGTTTTATGAATGAGTTAACAATTAGACTTTATAATGATGATACAGATTATGATACAGTAAACAAAATAGTATTTGATAATTTTAATCATAATAAAGAAAAAGGAATAACTTCTCCAAATACTTTGGAATATGTTTGCTTATTAGATAATGAAGTTGTTGGATATATTGTTATTACTAAGAATAAGAATATCGTCCGTAATCAAGATTATTATTTAATAGATTATGTTTGTACTGATGTTAATCATCAAGGTATGGGTGTAGGTAGTAAGATGCTTGACTTTGTTTGTAAAAAAGCAATAGAAGATAATATAAGTTATGCTAAATTAACTTGTTCTGATAAAAGAGGTTGTGCATTTCATTTGTATGAGAAATTTGAGTTTGAGAAATATGATACAAATGTATATAGGAGGTACTTTAAATGATAGTAGATATTATTAATAAAAAGAGATTGGGTAAGGAATTAAGTTATAGTGAAATTGATAAGTTCTTTAATGCTTATTTAGATGGAGATATTAAAGATTATCAAATGAGTGCCTTACTTATGGCTATCTGTATTAATGGTATGACTGATGAAGAAGTATTTGCTCTTACTAAAGTATTTATAGATAGTGGAGATGTTTTAGATTTTAGTGGAATTATTGATAACATGGTTGATAAGCATTCTACTGGAGGAATTGGTGATAAAACTACTTTAGTTATTGCTCCTATAGTTGCTGCTTGTGGTGTACCTGTTGTTAAGATGAGTGGAAGAGGATTAGGTTATACTGGTGGAACAATAGATAAATTGGAAAGCATAGGTGGATTTAAAACAAATCTTACTGATGAACAAATAATTAAACAAGTAAAAGATATTGGAGTTGTAATTACTAGTCAAACAGCTAATCTAACTCCAATGGATAAAGCTATTTATGCATTAAGAGATGTTACTGGTACAGTATCTTCTATACCTTTAATCGCTTCTTCTATCATGAGTAAAAAAATAGCGGGTGGAGCAGATAAAATATTAATAGATATAAAAGTTGGTAATGGAGCTTTACTTAATACAAAAAAAGATGCTAAGGAACTTAGTAGACTAATGAGAGAGATTGGTAAGATATATCAAAAAGAAGTTGTAACAATTATTAGTGATATGAATACTCCTTTGGGATATTCGATAGGTAATTCTTTAGAAGTTTTAGAAGCTATTGATATTTTAAAGGGAAAAGAAATAGATAGTAATTTATATGATTTATGTATTAGTTTAGCATCTTCTATGGTCAGTTTAAGTAAAGGTATTGATAAAGCAGCAGCTGCTAAAGAGGTATTTGAAGCATTAAATAAGGGAAGAGCTTATCAAAAGTTTTTAGAGTTAGTAAAATATCAAAAAGGTGATTTAAAGAAATGTACTGTTAGTGAAAAAGTAAAATATATTAAATCTCCTAAAGATGGTTTTATTGATTCTATTAATGCTTTGGAATTAGGAAAATTATCTGTTGCTTTAGGAGCTGGTAGAGTATCTAAAGAAGATAAAATTGATTTTGAAGTTGGTATTAAACTAAAAAAACTTGTTGGTGATGAAGTAAAAAAGGGTGAAGTTTTAGCTACTGTTTATTATCATAAAGACTTTGAAATGCCAAAAGTTGAAACAATATTTGAGATAGGTTAAAAAATAGTTTTAATTTTTTAAAAATATGTTATAATAACTTTATAAAGGTAGGGATTAAAATGGAGAAAATTTATATGGAACAAAATAATAAGAATAGAAAAAGAAATTTTCAATCTAGTACATCTATTATGATGTCATTCATTTTAGCTTTTGTAGCAATAGTATCAATTGCTGCATATGGTTTTGGTAAAATCTCATTTGCCATTCCAGAAGAAGCTCAAACAACATTTCCAGAAAAAATAGTTACTGCTGAAGAAGGTACTGGAGAATATCAAGTTGCTGGTAGTGGTGCTTTATTACCAATTAATTTGCATAGAACTACAGATGGTACTTATATTTACTGTATTGAAAGTGATGTTGATATTGAAGAAGGACTAACATATCAAAAAGATATTGAAATAAGTGATAAAGGATTACTATATTTATTCAATCATTTATTAGGATCTGATACTACTATCGTTGATGCTAGTGGTACTGCGGTTCCAGAAAAAGCAAAAGGATGGATAGTTCAAACTGCTATTTGGACTTATCAATATGAAGTTAAAGCAGAAAAATCATATGAAAGAACTTTAAATGATGCTACTGTTGCTGCTTTTAAAGCAGAAACTTCATTACATACTGGTGCTAGTATAGTTCCATTCTTTACAACTACTGAGCCAATTTATACAACATGTAAAGTAAAGAATGATAAGTTAGCTGATAATGGTGCTACAATCATGGCTTTAATTACTAAAGCAGAAAAGATTCATAATGGTACTGAATCATGGGATGCATTCTCATTAACTATTTCTAAGAAGACAGATACTATATCTGCTACAAGTGATAATAAATATTATCAAACTGATGTAATTACTGTTAATGGTACAGGTGGAAGATTCTTAGGATTTAAAATTGATACAACAGGTTTACCTGAAGGTTCTATGATTCTAAATACAAATGGTGAAGAGATGAAAGGTGAAGCTTTAGATAATCTTGTTACTGGTACACAATTCGTATTAAGAGTTCCAATTAATAAAATAACTGAAAAAACTAAAAATGTTAGTTTAAGTGTTACAGGTGCTTTCGAAGGAGATGTTGCTTATAGATATATCTCTGGTGATAAACAAAAAGTTGCATTTGCTGGTAAAGTAACTAAACATATTAATAAGGGAATTGATTTTACATTTGATTATACTCCAGATGTTCCTGATACTTCTATTACAACTGCTCAATCTATTTACTTTATTGGATTAATTATATTATTAGCTGGTGTTGGAATTATCTATGCAAACATTAAACCAAAAAAAGCAGAAGAGTAGAAAGATAAATATTAAAAAGAGCCAGATACTACTTTTTGGCTCTTTACTTGTATTTATGGGAATATGTTTAATTGGTTATAATACTTTTATTGCTTTAAGAGAAGAAGTTTATTCTGATTTAAAACTAGATATAGTAACTGAAAATGTTACTTCTCAATCAATTGATGATGTTCCTGTAGCTGAAAATGTTTCTAATGAAGAATATTCAGAAGTACAAGAATATGTTGAACCAGTTCAACAACAAGTTAATTATGATAATTACCTAGGTGTTTTGGAAATACCTAGAATAAGTTTAAAAAGAGGTTTCTACGGGCTAGATAATAGATATAATAATATCCAATATAATGTTACTTTAGTAAATGGTTCTACTATGCCAGATGTTCCAAATGGTAATTTAATACTTATGGCTCATTCTGGAGATGCATATATTTCTTTTTTCGCATATTTATTTAGATTAAATATAGGTGATAATGCTTATGTTACTTATAAAGGAATTAAATATACATATCAAATAGTTAATATTTATAATGTACCAAAGACTGGTCAAGTAACTATTAAGAGAAATTATGATAGAACTACTATGACTTTAATAACATGTACTAAAGATAATGATCAATCACAAACAGTTTATATTCTTGAACAAGTATAGTAGGTGATACTAGTGAATTTAACGGCATTTGAAAAATTTATTACTTTAATTAAATATATATTTTCTTCTTTTTTGTCTATAGAATTACTTATATTTAGTATTTTATTATTTGTAATATTAATTATTAATATGAAAAGAAGAAAAAAGATAGTTACATATACTGCTATTGGTTTATATTTAAGTTTACTTATTGGTACTATGATTGCTTATAGTGAATATGTAATACTTTGTTTTAAAACTTTATTTAAAGTTATAATTAGATATATTTGTTTTCCAACTACAGTTGCTTTTTTCTCAACTATAGTTTTGATTACAATTATTATGATTTATACTTTATTTAGTAGAAAGTTATCTAAATTCAAAAAGATATCTAATTATTTATTTTTCTCAATTCTATATTACTTATTTATGTCTTTTATAGCATTAGTTGCTTATAATAGAATAGATTTGAGTGATAAGATAGCTTTATATACTAATAATTATATTTTAGTAATAGTTCAAACTAGTAATTTATTACTATTAATTTGGTTTATATTTACTTTCTTCTATAGATTGTATTTATTCTATCAAGAAAGATTTGATTAATAAAAGAACATCTTAATTGATGTTCTTTTTTATTTGAATACTTCTATAAACATTGTGTAATATTCCTCGAAACACAAGTTATTATCATGAATGTATGTTGCTATTTTTTCTCCTACATATCTATAATGCCATGATTCATATTCATATCCAGTTAACTTTTCTTTATCTTTTGGAAATCTTAATATAAATCCATATTTATGAGCATTTTTTTGCATCCATTCAAATTCTTTTGTTTTTTCAAATTCTGTATATAATTCTTTTCCATTATATAGGTCTACTGCTAATCCTGTTTGATGTTCTGAATATCCAGGTCTTCCTGAATATGTATCAGCAGCTTCTTTACCATCTCTTTTAGCATAATTATTATATAATTCTTCTTGATATTCATAACTTCTATAAGAAGATGTTGCGACTAATTTTAAACCTTCTTTTGCTGCTTGTTTTGCCATTGCTTCATATTGGCTTTTAGCTTCACTTACTAGTTTCATTCCACTTCTTGCGTAATATATACTTATTTTTTCTAGATTTTCTGGTTCATAATCTTTATCTAAATAATTATATTTATTAACTAGTATTGTATTTTTATTTAGATTGACTGCTTTTTTTGTATTAGTATAGTAATCATTATCTATTCCTATATTTACGTGAAGTATTACATCTTCTATTTTTAAATCTTTATTTTTATTTTTATAATCTATATATCTATCTATGTAGTCTTTATTAAAATAACTAATTCTTTCATCGATATTATCTAATTCTTCAAGTCTTTTATCTCTTTTTATATTTTTTTCTTTTTTCTTTTTTTCTACTTTTTCATCTTTATTTGTTACTGATTTTATTATAAAGTTTGTTCCTTTATATGTAATGGTGATTAATAAAATAATAATTAATATAAAGATTGTAAAATTTTTTTTCTTTATTCTTATTTTTTTTCTGGTCATATTATCACCTAATTATATAATAGCAGAAAAAATACAAAATATGTATAATTAACCTTTATTTGACATAAAAACTTATAGGAGGATTTATGTATAAAAAGATATTTATAACATTTTTATTAGTATTTATGTTTTTTCCTTTTACTGTTGTTGGAGAGGAGTTAATACCTAATTCTACTAGTGGTATTTTAATGGAAGCTTCTACCGGGAAAATTATATATGAAAAGGATAAAGATAAAGAGGTTTCTATCGCATCTATGACTAAGATGGTTGCTCAAATAATTATATTAGAAGAAATAGATAAAGGAAATATAAAATGGAGTGATAAAGTAACTATTAGTGAGAATGCTGCTTCTATGGGTGGTTCTCAAATATACTTATCTCCAGGTGAAGAGATTACTATAGATGATTTAATGAAAGGGATTAGTGTTGCTAGTGGTAATGATGCTACAGTAGCTATGGCAGAAGTTATTGCAGGTAGTGAAAGTAAATTTGTAGAACTAATGAACAAAAAAGTTAAATCTTTAGGTTTAAAACATACTGTATTTAAGAATTGTACTGGATTAGATGAAGAAGGACATTATTCTACTGCTTATGATCAAGCGGTAATTGCTAGATACTTAATAAATAATCATCCAACTATTTTAGATTATTCATCTATTTATGAAGATTATCTAAGAGAGGATACTGATAATAAGTTTTGGTTAGTTAATACTAATAAATTAATTAGGTTTTATGATGGAGCAGATGGATTAAAAACAGGTCATACAGATAATGCTGGATATTGTTTAGCAGCTACTGCTAAGAGAAATGATTTAAGGCTTATTGCAATTGTTTTAGGAGAAAAAGATAGTAAAGTTAGAAATAGTGAAACTATGAATTTATTAGATTATGGATTTAATACTTTAAAAGTTAATACTTTAAAGAGTAAGGGAGAAGTTGTAAAAAAAGTAAAGTTAGATAAAGCTACAAAAGAAATTGTTCAAATTTCTTTAAAGAATAATTTAGTAGTTATTAGTGAATCTATTGAAAAGAAGAAATATAATTATAAAATTAGTGTTGATAAATTAAAATTACCATTGAAAAAAGGTAAAACTATTGGAAAAATTGATGCATTGTACAAAGGTAAAGTAATTTCTAGTAGTGATCTTACTGTAGTTGAAGATATTAATAAAATAGATTTTATGTCTTTATATAAAAAATCTATTAATGATATTTTAACTGGTATATATTAAGTCTCTATGGAGACTTTTTTATTTTTATTATATAATTTTTATAGGTGATTATATGGATATTTACGATTTATTAAATGAATTATCTATTAAATATGAAGAAGAAGTTCATAAAAAAGTCTTTACTGTAGATGAAGCTAAAAATGAGAATATTTCTTTAGATGGTATTGGTTGTAAAAATCTATTTTTAATTGATGAGTTAAATAGATATTATCTAGTTGTTATGGTTGATACTAAGAGATGTGACTTTTTAAAGCTTAGTAAAGAATTAAATGTTAAGAAATTAAGCTTTGCAAGTGTTGATGCATTAAATGCAATTTTAGGATTAGATAAAGGTAGTGTAACTCCTTTAGGTATTATTAATGATACTGATAATTTAGTTCATATTATTTTAGATAAAGATATTGTTGATAAGAATATATTAGTTCATCCTAATAGAAATGATAGAACTATTTGTATAAATTATTTTGATTTATTAAAAATTATTGGTTACTGTAATCATACATTTACTGTGTTAGATATGTAATATTTTTATATTCTATAATTGATTTTTTATGGCTAAAATGATAATCTTATTGTAGAGTAGGAGAATATGCTATGAAATGTATTAATTGTGGTAATGAAATACTTGAAAATGATATATATTGTCCTAGTTGTGGAGTTAGTGCTATTAATCAGAAACTTAATAATATAAATAAAAATGATATTTCTATTCCTAAAATAATTATGGGAGTTATATTAATTTTATTCTCTATTGTAAGTGTTTATTATTTATTTACTGGTATTAATAGTGATATTACTCCTAAGGGAAGTTGGAAATGTGGTAACTATACTGAAAGCATATCTATAGATGATGATTCAGTTTACTACTTTGAAATGGATATTAGAAAAGATGGAACTTTTAGTCAATATAGTTTAAGTAATGCTAATAATCAATTTAATATTAAAGGGACTTATAATTATGAGATTAGTTCTAAACAAGCTAATAATGTAATTGGTTATTTTGATTTATATTTAAATATTTATTCTGTTACTCAAAATGGTAATACTTCTAAAGTAGATAGTTCTAATCATTATGAGTTTGGTATTCTTAGTAATAAAAAGAATGCTTTAGTAATAAATATGGAAAATAGTTTTGTATATATTTGCAAAAGGATATAGGAGGGTGTTTTATGAAGTGTAAGAAATGCGGTGCAGATTTAAGTGAAAATGATAAGATATGTCTTAACTGCGGTTTTGTTGTAGGCTCTTCTGTTAATGATTTATATGATGACATTAATACTTCTGATGATGAAGATGATTATGTGGATGATAGTGAGAATGATTCTGCTTATAATAAAGAGTTAGATGATCTACTAAATTCATATAAAAAAGATGATAAGAAAAAGAAAAAAGAGTTAGTAGAGGAAAATATTGTTCCTGATTATAGTAGTTTCAAAAATATAAATGATACTAAGACTAATCATAATATGAATACTGATTATAGTGATAATAGTATTAATAATTATAATAATAATTTTAATAATGCTTCTATATCTACTAGTAATAATGATAGTGGTATTGATAATTTATCTATTAATGAATTAGTTAGTTTTACTGATTCTAGTAGTAAGAATACTATGAATAATAATAGTTCATATGATGAAGATGAAGATGATTATAAAGAAAAAAAGAAACTTAATATAAGTATTGTTCCTTTTAAAATAGTATTTTTTATTGCTCTAATAGTTTTGATAATAGTTTTATGTTTATTTGGATATAAATATTATAAGAGTAGAAAGAGTGAAACTGTTGATTATGAAATTAATAAAAACGATGGAGTTTCTGCTAGTAAGTATAGTTTAACTAATAATCCTAATTATATTAGTGGAAAGACATGGGTATGTGGATCATCTTTAGAAGATGGTAATTTATCAAATGATTCTAGTACTTATTTCCAATATGACTTTAATGAAGATAAATCTTATGCTACTCAGTATTATAATAAGCCTGATACTTATGAAAGCGGTACATATAGTATTTCTTTAGAGGAAATTGGTGATAATACTTATACTTATAAGATGACTATGATTGCTAGATTAAATGATGGCTATAAAACTAGATATATATTTACTTTAGTTACTAATAAAGAAGGAACTAAAGGTACTTATAAAATGAATAGTAAAGTATATAGTTGTGAAGAGATGAATTATCACAATAATAAATAGGGGTGTTAATATGATAAAGATTTCTAATGTTAGTAAGACTTATAATAATAGTATTAAAGCTATAGATAATTTATCTCTAAATATTAAGTCTGGTGAGATAGTTGGTTTTATTGGATTAAATGGAGCTGGTAAAACTACTTTAATTAAAATGATGACAGGTATATTAAGACCTGATTCTGGTTCTATTACTATTAATGGTATGGATATTGTAGAAGATGCTTTAGATGCTAAACAAATAATTGGATATATAGCTGATAGTCCTGATATGTTTTTAAGATTAACTGGATATGAATATATTAATTTTATAGCTGATATATATAAAGTACCTTTATCAGTTAGAAAGAAAAGAATAAATGATTTAGCTGAAAAGTTTAATTTGTTAGATCAATTAAATAAACCTATGCAAGGTTATTCACATGGAAATAGACAAAAGATGATGGTAGTTGCTTGCCTAGTTCATAATCCTAAGGTATGGATATTAGATGAACCTCTAATAGGATTAGATCCCAAAAGTGCATTAGTTCTAAAAAATATGATGAAAGAACATGCTAAGAGTGGTAATACAGTATTTTTCTCAACTCATGTTTTAGAAGTAGCAGAAAAATTATGTGATAAAGTTGCTATTATAAATGAAGGTAAAATAGTATTTTATGGTACTTTAGATGAATTAAAAGGTAAATATAGTAAGAAAGATGATTTAGAAAAGCTATTTATGGAGGTCGTTTCTCATGAATAGCCTTTTATCGTTAACTAAAGTATTTCTTAAATCTCTTAGTATGAGTAGTATTACTGATAAGAAGAAAAAGATTATCTTTTCTACTTTATTAGCTATTGTTTTACTTTTTATATTTCTTCCCTTTATATTTGGTTGTGAAATATTTGTTTATTGGATGACTACATCATTAAAAGATGTAGGATATAGTACTATAGGTTTTGAAATTCTTTGTAATATTATAGCTATATTTACTTTCTTTTTTAGTTTTAATGTTATACTTAATCAATTGTATTTTAGTGAAGATTTAGAAAATTTATTTTCTTTACCTATTAAGGCTGAAGTAATAATGCTTTCTAAATTTATTACTTGTTTTATAGCTGAAAATATAATGGAGTTTCTATTACTTTTAGCAAGTTTAATAGGATTTGTTTTGGGATTACAACTTCATTTTACTAGTTTTATATTTGGATTAATTGGTATTGTTACTTTACCTATAATACCTATGATATATTGTTCTATTATAAGTTTATTTTTAATGTATTTTACTAAGTTTATTAAGAATAAAGAGACTATTAGAAAACTTAGTATTATATTTGTAGTTTTAGTATTACTTATATTTGCTCATTATATTGGAGTTATTCAACAATTTAATTTAATAGAATATGTGGAAAGTTTTGCTAATGGTAATCATAAGTTCTTAGAGTTTATGAGATATATTTTTCCTCATATAAGTTTATATATTGATAGTGTTAAAAATTGCTCTATAGTTAGTTTATTCTTATATTTACTATTTAATTTAGTATATATTGTTATTTTTGTTATACTAGGAAAACTATTATATTTAGATAGTGTTATAGAATTAAGTAGTAAAGATACTGATGTTAAGAATAATAATATAAATATTTCTAAAGTTAAGGAACATAGTGTTTTTT
>CAMOKF010000011.1 GCA_946617625.1 uncultured Bacillota bacterium | reverse complement strand
TGCAGATGTTCTAATTCAATATAATTAGTAATAATTTTATATTTATCTAAATCATCTATATGAAATATTAGTGATACACTTCTTTTCTTTTTATTTCCACTAATTATATATTTATCATAGTATTTATTTATTGATACTTTAGGTGATATATCTTTTAATATAGTTAAAGATTCATTATAGATACCATATTCTTTCATTTTTTTATACGTTAGATTAACATTAACTTGTTTTCCTTTTAATCCTGGAATGATTGTATCATCTATAATTCTTGCATTAATTGGACTTATATTAAACTTATCTTGATTCTTTTCTATTTTTTCCATTATGGGATCTATTCTTTTTACTAAATCAATTGATTTAGCTGTATAGTAAAAACTAAATAATGCTAAAAGTACTCCTAATAATAGTTTTATCTTATTATTCATATACTCACCTGTTTTAGTATATGAAAAAAAGGTTCAATATTGAACCTTTTTATTCTGTAATTGTTTCTTCTTCTGTTTCTTCTGGTTGTTTTTCTACAACTTTCTTTTCTTTTTTAGGTAAAGCTTCTTTTCTTGAGAAGTTTAATCTTCCTTTTTTATCTACACCTAAACATTTAACTATTATTTCATCACCTAATGAAACAACGTCTTCTGTTTTTTCTACTCTATCATTTGATAATTGAGAGATATGAACTAATCCTTCACATCCAGGCCATACTTGTACAAAGCATCCAAAGTCTTCTATTTTAACTACTTTAGCTTCATAGATTTTCCCTTCTTCTACTTCACGAGTAATGTTTTCTATCATTTCTCTTGTCTTATTAATTATATCTCTATCTGAGTGATAGATAATAACTCTACCATCATCTTCTAATTCAACTTTTACAGCGTTAACATTTGTTACTTCTGTTACATTAGAGGCTTCACAAATAATCTTAGTAATCATTTCTCCACCTTTACCTATAACATCTTTAATCTTAGCTGGATTAATCATAAATGTTTCCATCTTTGGAGCATATTTAGATACTTCTTTTCTAGGTTCAGGTATTTGTGCTTCAATTACATCAAGTATTTGCATTCTAGCTTTTTTAGCTTGAGCTAAAGCTTCTTTTAAGATTTCTTTAGTTATACCACTAATTTTAATATCCATTTGAAGTGCAGTTATACCATTTCTTGTACCTGCTACTTTGAAGTCCATATCTCCTAAGTGATCTTCCATACCTTGAATATCTGTAAGAATTGTATAATCATCTCCATGAGTTATAAGTCCCATTGCAATACCTGCAACTGGAGCTTTGATTGGAACTCCTGCTGCCATAAGTGACATACATCCAGCACATATACTTGCTTGAGATGATGATCCATTAGATTCAAGTATTTCTGATACTACTCTTATTGTATATGGGAATTCTTCTTCTGATGGAATTACTTGAGCTAAGGCTTTTTCTCCTAAAGCTCCATGTCCAATTTCTCTTCTACCTGGAGCACCATATCTTCCTGTTTCTCCTACAGAGAATTGTGGGAAGTTATAATGTAACATAAATCTCTTTTGATCTTCTAATCCTAGACCATCTATTATTTGATGTTCATTTAATGCTCCTAGAGTTGTTGTTGATAAACTTTGAGTTTGTCCACGTGTGAATAATGCTGAACCGTGTACTCTAGGTAATAAATCTATATCAGTAGATAATGGTCTTATTTCATCCATTGCTCTACCATCAGCTCTTAATCCTTCTTTAACTACTATATTTCTAAATAGTTCATATTCAATATCACTAAGAACCATATTTACTTTAACAAGTAATTCTTTTAGTTCTTGTTCTTTCATTGAATCTTCATTTTCTTTTGTATATAATTCAATAACTTCTTCTTTTAAAGCATCAATAGCAGCATATTTTTCTAGTTTATCTTTAATACGAAGGGCTTTATCCATTCTATCTGTTACTAAGTCTTTTACACGAGTTATTATTTCTTCTTCAGGAACTAGTGTTTCATATTCCATTTTTTCTACACCAATTTCTTTAATAATCTCTTCTTGGAACTTAATTAATTCTTTTACTGCTTCATGTCCAAACATTAAAGCATCTAACATTACATCTTCTGGTACTTGTTTAGCTGAAGATTCTACCATGTTTATAGCTTCTTTAGTTCCAGCTACTGTTAATTCTAATTCAGAATTTTCTAATTCTTCTGGAGTTGGATTAATTATAAATTCTCCATTTACTCTACCAACTTTAACTCCAGCAATTGGACCATTAAATGGTATTTTTGAAATTGATACTGCTAATGATGAAGCAAACATAGCAGTTAATTCAGGTGAACAATCTTGATCTACTGATAATACTGTAGATATAATTTGTACTTCATTTTTAAATCCTTCTGGGAATAATGGACGCATTGGTCTATCAATCATTCTTGCAGCTAATGTAGCAGCTTCACTAGGACGACCTTCACGTTTAATAAATCCTCCAGGGATTTTTCCTACTGAGTAAAGTTTTTCTTGATAATTAACTGTTAATGGGAAAAAATCAGATAATAAGTTAACTGTTTTAGATACTACTGATGCAGTTAATACAACTGTATCATTATATCTTACTAATACTGCTCCATCAGCTTGTTTAGCTAATTCTCCATGTTCTACTACTAATTTTCTTCCATGAAAATCTAATTCAAATACTTTCTTTTCCATTTTCTACCTCTATTTCAAAATATTTGTCTACTGATATTTATCTTTCATGTATAATTCCATTACTTTTTTCTTAGGCATCTCAATACAATACTCACTAATGTTTCTACATTCTTCTAAATCTCTAAAAGAATTCATTGTTTCACTTACTATTAGATCTCCTTGTTGTAAGATACCATCTTTATGCTTAATAGTTTTATTAAGTAATAAACATTTATAATCTGGTTCACTAAATCTATTAGGTAATCTTTGTAATAAAATATCTTTTGCTACGATATCATAAGAATATCTATAAGTAACAGTCTCAGGCATTCTTATTTCATCTACAAAGAATGGTAAACCACAATATAAAGCCATATATTGCATAAATGGTGTAAGATTAAATGTCTTTTCACTTTCTTTTACATTATATATAGTTTTTACTTTTAAAACTGATCCAGTATATACATCATCTATAGGAATATCTTCTTCACAGTCTTTCTTATAATTCTTTATAATGTTATTTTTTAGATTTAATCCTTTATGTTCTATTAACTTTTCATATGGTAATAATGTGTTTTTTTGTAAATTACCTTCGTCTACTTTTTCTTTAGTTTCTAAGTTAATATAAGTATCATCGTTTTTATATAGTAAGCATCTATTGTTTTCTTTATCAAAACCTATATATACATTTTTCTTATTCATAGAATCCCCCTGTTTTAAAAAAAAGAGACACCAAAATGAAGTGTCTACTTTCTTAAACCTAGTTTTTTAATTACTTCACGATAACTTTGGATATCTTTCTTAGCTAAGTATTGTAACATATTTCTACGTTGTCCAACTTTCTTTAAAAGACCTCTGTTTGAATGATAATCGTGTGTGTGAACTTTTAAATGTTCTGTTAAATCGTTAATTTCTTTAGTAAGAATTGCGATTTGTACTTCTGCAGAACCTGTATCTTTTTCACTCTTAGCAAATTCTTTAATTAATTTTGCTTTTTCTTCTTTTGTTAATGCCATTCTAACACTTCCTTTCTTAATATATTCACCAGTACTAAGAGTAAGTCGGAAATTCTTATCTCCTGGTATCGGTAAGCAATTGTATTATACTATCTATTTACTATTTTTGCAAGGTTTTATAATTATTTCCTTTTATTTTTACTTTTTTTATGTTACATTTTATTTGGTGATTATAATGAAAAATGTATTTAAAAGTATTAAAGAAGATTTTAAAAAATATAAATATATAATTAAAGCAATACTAATTTTTATTTTTTCTTACTTCGTATTAGATTATGCATTTTCTTATACTTTATATTATCTTAAAGTAAAAGAATTAAGTGGACCTATGCTAGTAATATTAAATGCTTTAAAGAATATTATCCTATTATTTATATTATTCTTAATATATCGTAAAGATTTAATAAGAGATTGGGATAAGTTTAGAGCTAATGTATTTGATAATTTAGATGAAGGTATTAAATATTGGTTCTTAGGTCTAGTTGGAATGGTAGCTTCTAATCTAATAATAAACTTTGTATTTAAAGGTGGACAAGCTGGTAATGAACAAGCTGTTCAAGATTATATTAAATATCTACCATGGTTAATGCTTATAAATGTTGGATTCTTAGGACCTATGGTTGAAGAATTAGTATTTAGAAAAACATTTAAGGATGCTATAAAAAATAAATGGTTATTTATTATAATATCTGGTCTAATCTTTGGTGGTATGCATGTAGTTGGATCTTATACAGGATTAGTTGATTTATTATTTATAATACCATATAGTTGCTTAGGTTTTGCTTTTGCAGCAGCTTATTACAATACAGATACAATATTTACTTCAATAACTCTTCATATGATACATAATACAATACTTACAGTAACATCTATACTTACATTATTAATACTAATATAAAGAAAGATTCACAATTAATGTGAATCTTTTTTGTTATACGTACCATGAAGGTTTTGTAGTTGTGTTTGATGTGAACATATTTGTATATGTTAAATTTGCATTCAGTCTAGAACCCCAACTATTAATACCTGATGCATCTATTAAATTAATACATGACGAAAACATTTCGTCCATTTTTATTACATTACTTACATTCCAGTTTGATAATGGTGTTAAATTACTTATTCCATTGCAAGCTTCAAACATTGCGTTCATATATCCTACATTACTTACATTCCAATTTGCTAATGGATTTAAATTTGTTATACCTGAACAGCCATAGAACATTCCATACATCGTGTTTACTCTACTTACATTCCAATTTGCTAATGGAGTTAGATTTGTAATATTTGAACAACCCCAAAACATGTAGCTCATTGTTTCTACATTGGTTGTTGTCCAATTGGATAAACCTCCAATATCTGTTATTTGACTGCAATATTGAAACATTTGACTCATTGTCGTAACTTTATTTGTTACAAAGCTAGATAAAGCATTTACATTAGTAATACTGCAATCATAAAACATAAGACTCATATCATTAACATTCGATGTTGTCCAAGTAGATAAATAAGAGATATTTGATAATGCTCTGCATTCTTTAAACAAAGCTTTCATACTAGTTACATTTGTGGTATTCCAATTACTTAAAAAACTTATATCCGATAATAAATAACAATTCTCAAACATATTACTTAGATTTACTGCACTATTCTTGACAAGATTTGTTAAACCATTCGTACTAACAAGTGTTTCACATTCGCAAAACATATAACTAAAATTTGTTACTTTATTTGTGTTCCAATTACTTAGTGGAGTTAAGTCTGTTAGTGAGGCACAATCTTCAAACATACATGACATATCAGTTATATTTGAAGTATTCCAACCTGAAAGTGGTGCTATATTTTGTAAATTTCTACAAAAATAAAACATATGTGATGTAGTTGTGACATTAGATACTATCCAATTTGCTAATCCGGAAATATTATTAAGTTGAGAACAGGAACTAAACATATCATCCATAGTTTTTACTTTACTGACATTCCAGCTTGATAATGGTGCCGCACTAATAATATTACAATAATAAAATAAGTGGCTCATGTTTTCTACACTACTAGTATTCCATCCAGATAGTGGAGTTATATCACTTAAATAATTACATGCTCCAAAGGTCCATCCCATATTTGTTACGTTACTTATATTCCAATTTGCTAAAGGTGTTAAATCAGTTAAGCCATCACAATCATAAAACATATTTCTCATATTTTTTACATTACTTACATTCCAATTCGTTAATGGTGAAAAATCAGAAACATTTTTCAGTTGAAAAAACATATATCCCATATCTTGAACATTATTAACTTTCCAATTTGCTAAAGGTGTTAAACTAGTTATTCCATTACATAAACAAAACGCTTGATTCATATTTATAACATTACTCACATCCCAGTTAGTTAATGGACTTAAATCTGTTATTGCTGAATTCCTTGAAAACATATATTGCATGTTTGTTACATTTCTTACATTCCAATTAGTTAAATCACTTATGCTAGATAGATTACAATATTCAAACATGTACTCCATATTTGTTACATTTGTTGTTACCCAATTATTCATTCCATTTAATGTAGTAAATTCCTTATCTATATTAAATAGATGTCCCATATCAGTTGTTTCACTTGTGTCAAGATAAGATCCATTAAATGAGTTTAGTTTTTCTAATCTATAATATCCATATGACATATCTGTATTAGCTAGCACTTTTGTACTATTCTGACCTATTACTATTTCGTATAACCCATCACTATCTGAATCATAGTACCATGCCATTACTGAACCATTTTGTTTATTTGATACATCCCAAGATCCTATTACATTATTAGGTACTACGTTAGTATTAGTGTATGATATTGCTTCAATCTCATCATTTAGTAATGGACCATTCAAATATTGATAATGATAATTTGTTCCATCCCATACATAATTATAGTTACTATAATTATTCTTCATTAGCATGTTTTTTCTATATTCTTCAAATACAAATGTTACTGGTATGTTGTATCCATTTCCTGTTCCTGAGGTTACTTCATTCGAATGTTTTATTCTTACTTGAAAGGTTACAGAAGAATTTGGATTTATAATATCATCATAGTTGTAATTAATAATATCAAAAGTAAAGTAAGAATTTGTGTTGGAAGCTGATGATATTATCATTTGCTTATTTGTAAAGTTTGTTATAGTGACATTATATGTTACTGTTGAATTTAAATTAGGAAGTGAAATATCACAATATATTTTATTCTGACTAAAAGTTACTCCATTGTTAATTCCACTGTTTTGATTACTTGCATATGATGCATTAGTAACTCTTACATCAGCTATTTTCCTATAAGCTAAATCCCCTGATACTGATAGTGTTTTTGATAAAGATGAGTATCCTATGGATATTAGTCCACACAAAAGAAACATTAATACAAATATAAAGTTGT
This sequence comes from uncultured Bacillota bacterium, assembly GCA_946617625.1. GTDB lineage: Bacteria > Bacillota_I > Bacilli_A > RF39 > UBA660 > RUG14891. The sequence continues at coordinate 24,227 of CAMOKF010000011.1, read as the reverse complement.
TAATGACTCTTTTATTCATATTTATACTCTCCTATAATATATTATAACATTTATACTTAATAAAAAAATAGTCTATTTGACTATTTTTCTATTCCTCTTTTTATTTTGTTATCTATAAAGGCTATTACTAAACATTCTATTATCTGCATTACTAATGTTATAAAGTATCCTGTCCAATATGTATCTGTTACTACTATACTTAAGTTTATTATTGTATAGAACATATAGAATACTATTAGTGAAAATATATAGTTTAATATAACTAAAAATATTGGTGACTTAGTATTATTTAGTAAGAATATATAAATATATAAGTTTACCATTTGTGATACTAAGTATGCACATGTTTCTGCTCCTATTTGTAAGAAAGAAACTTGTCTACTTAATGAATAGTTAATTCCATATGTAAATAATACTAATGCTACTGTTGATAAGCATATTGCAGATACTGATCTTTCAAAACTATATTTTTTAGTTATATAGTTAGTTATTAAAAATAATATAGGTATTATAAATACTGTATATGTTAGTTCTACTCCTTTAATTGTAAATGTATATGTTTTAAGTGATTCTCCTAATATTAGTAATGTACTTAATAATAATGTATACATCCAACTATCATCAGAAAATAACTTTTTTTCTTTTTTCTTCTTTATCATAAAACTACCTCTTCTATTCTTAAGATAATTATACGATAAATTTGTTAATAAAAAAAGAATGAATTTATTCATTCTTTAAACTTTCTATTATACTTTCAATATGATTACCATATTCTATTGAAGTATCAAAAATAAATTTTAATTCTGGAGTATGTCTTACTTCAACTCTACTAGCTAACTCTGTTCTTATGAATGGAGCTGCTTTTTCTAGTTTTTCATGTACTAAATCTTTTTTTGTTTCATCTAGTACTGTGTAATATACTTTAGCAAAGCTTAAATCACTAGTTGTATCTACTCCTGTTATTGTTACAAATTTTAAATCTTCATCTTTTACTTCTCTTAGCATAATCATACTTATTTCTTCTTGAAAAGCATGATTTAATCTTTCTATTTTTAAATTTGCCATAAATATAACCTCCTAGTATTATCTTTTAATTTCTACTAATTCGTATACTTCGATGACATCTTTTTCTTTATAATCTTGACAGTTTTCTAAAGTTAATCCACAATCCATATCTTTTTTAACTTCTTTTACTTGATCTTTTTCATGTTGTAATGTTTTTACTGATCCATTATAAACAACTATTCCATCTCTAATTATTCTTGCTTTATCACCATTCTTAACTACTCCAGTTAATACGTGACATCCAGCTATTAATCCTACTTTAGAGAATTTAAATATTTGTCTTATTTCTAGTGTTCCAGTTACTTTTTCTTCATATACTGGTTCTAACATACCTTTCATTGCAGCTTCCATTTCTTCTACTGCTTTATAGATTATGTCATAACTCTTTATTGTTATACCATATTGTTTTGCTGTATCTACTGTCTTATTATCTGGTCTAACATTAAATCCTATTATAATAGCATTTGATGCACTAGCTAATACTACATCACTTTCTGTGATAGCTCCTACTGCACCTCTTATTACTGATACTTTTACTCCTTCAACATCTATTTTTTCTAAAGAGTTCTTAACTGCTTCTAATGAACCGTTAACATCAGCTTTTAATACTACTTTGATTTCTTTTATTCCTTCTTGAATTCTACCGAATAGATCTTCAAGAGTCATTCCACTTAGGTTTGTATCTGCTTCTTTTGCTCTTAAGGCTCTTTCACTTGCAATTTGTTTTGCTTGTTTTTCAGATTCAAATGCCATGAATTTATCTCCAGCACTAGGTACTTCTGATAATCCTGTTACTTCAACTGGTGTTGATGGAGTTGCTTCTACAATGTTTTGTCCTAAGTCATTTTTTAATGTTCTTACTTTTCCATAGAAGTTACCTACAACTATTGGATCTCCAATACGTAATGTACCATTTTGAATTAATAATGTAGCAGTTGATCCTGTTTTATTATCTTTCTTAGCTTCTATTACTGTACCTGATGCATAACGTGATGGATTTGCTTTTAATTCTTGCATTTCTGCAATTAATAATACGTTTTCTAATAATTCAGGTACTCCTTCTCCAGTTTTAGCTGAGATCTTAGTTGTTACTATATCTCCACCCCATTCTTCTGGAGTTAAACCATTTTCTACTAATCCTGTCATTATTCTTTCTATGTTAGCTTCTGGTTTATCAATCTTATTAATTGCTACTATGATAGGTACTCCTGCTGCTTTAGCATGGTCAATTGCTTCTTTTGTTTGAGGCATTACACCATCATCTGCAGCTACTATAATAATAACTATATCTGTAACTGAAGCTCCTCTTGCTCTCATTTCTGTAAAGGCTGCATGTCCTGGAGTATCTATAAATGTTATATTTTTTCCATTACATTTTACTGAGTAAGCTCCTATTGCTTGAGTTATTCCTCCAGCTTCTCCTGAAACTACACTTGATTTTCTAATATAATCTAATAATGTAGTTTTACCATGGTCTACATGTCCCATAATAGTTACTACTGGTGGTCTAACTTGTAAATCTTCTTCTTTATCTTCTATTTCAAAATTTTCAAAATTAGAAATATCAGCTGTTTCTTCTTTCTTTAATACTTTATCAAAATCTGTTACTAATACAGATGCAGTATCATAATCAACAGCTTGATTAATATTAGCCATTACTCCTAATAGCATCAATTTTTTAACTATTTCTACTGGAGCTACATCTAATGCATTAGCTAACTCTGTTACTGTCATTCCTTCTTTATAAAGAATTATATTTTCATCTTGTGGTGTTTCATTACTTTGTAATTTTTCACGATGTTTATACATCTTTTTTCTTTCTTTTAAGAAGTTTTTATTATTTACTTTAGGATTACTAGTTGATTCTGATTTCTTATTACTTTTTGGTTTTACTCTTTCAAAAGATGTAGAATTATCTAAATCAAATTTAGTATTTTGAGCTAATTCTTCTGCTTTATCTTCTACTTCTTCATCATTATAATCTTCATAATCATCTTCTGGTGTTTCTTCTTCATTTGAATCCTTAGATGCATTATCTAATTCAACTATTTGTAAATCATCTAATAGTGTGTTTTCGTCTTCGTAGTTAATTCCTAATTTATCACATAATGCTTCAACTTGTTCTACAGTTAATCCCATGTCTTCAGCATAATCTTTTATAGTCATCATAAAGACTTCACCTCACTTTTCTATTTTTCTATTATTTTTCTTATTTCTTCATAAATACTATCATCTATTGAGATTTCTAGTTTTTTCTCAAGAATTTTTCCTTTAATGGCTTTTTCTAAGACATCTATATCTTTTTTAATATATGCTCCTCTACCATTAGCTTTTCCTGTTTCATCAACTAGAACTTCTCCTTCTTTTGTTCTTACAATTCTTAATAATTCTTGTTTAGGTAGTTGTTCTTTTGTAATTACACATGTTCTTAAAGGTATTTTTCTTGTTTTCATATTTAACACCTCTTTTTATCTAAAATTAATTCCTTCTTTTCTTGCTTCTTCAGTTGTTTTTATATCAATTTTATAATCTCCTGTTAATTTAGCTGCTAATCTAGCGTTTTGTCCTCTCTTACCAATTGCTAATGAGAAGTTATCTCCATCTGCTATTACCATAGCTTCTTTTTTCTTTGGATCTGTAATTGCTACTGTTAAGTCTTTAGCAGGTGATAAAGCATTTTCTATGAATTTAGCTGGATCACTATCATATTTAACTACATCTAATTTTTCTCCATGTAATTCTTCTATTATTCTACTAATTCTTGATCCTTTTTCTCCAATACATGCTCCTATTGGATCTACATTTGGATTTTCTGAATATACAGCTACTTTACTTCTATTACCAGCACTTCTTGCTACTGAGTAAATCATTACTGTTCCATCATTAATTTCTGGTATTTCTAACTCAAATAATCTTTTTACGAATCCAAAGTGTGTTCTACTTAATAGAATAGTCATATTCTTATTTTCTTTTTTCTTCTTCTTAGTATCTTCTTTTTCTTCAGGAGCTTTATTTTCTCCAGGTTTAATTATTTTTGATACATAAACTTTTATTTGAGATCCCATTTCTATTTTTTCTCCAGGAATTATATCTTTCTTAGGTAATATACCATTAGTTCTTCCTAAATCTATAAAATAATTATCTGTATCTTCTAAAGCTACTGTACCAATTAATAATTCATCTTCTTTATCTCCGAATTCATCCATGATACTTTTTCTTTCAGCTTCTCTTATTTTTTGAATAACAACTTGTTTAGCTGTTGATGTAGCTGTGTGTCCAAAGTCTTTTGGAGTTACTTCTGTATCAATTGTATCTCCTATTTCTAAAGTCTTATCAATCTTTTTAGCTTCACTTAACTTAATTTCTGTTTCTGGATTAAAGTAAGAAATTGCTTCTTCTTCTGTTTCCTCTTCTTCTTCATCATCGTCATCTGTATAATGTTCAAATAAATAGTCTTCATATTCTTCTTTAGTCATTTTATCATCTGGTACTACAGTTAAATATGAATATACTTTTATTTCTCCTGTTGCTCTATCAAATAATACTTTAACATTTGTCTTTGAATTAAAGTTCTTTTTATAAGCACTTGTTAAAGCTAATTCCATAGCATCATATACTACTTCTGGATCAATATCTTTTTCTTTGACAATATTATCTAGAGCTTTTTTAAATTCTTTACTGTTCATCTTCAATATTTCCTTTCTCTTTTGAATAGATATCTAATTCATCAATATCTCCTAATACTTCTTCATGTTTGTCCATAATATCATTTATTATTCTAGAAGCTTCTGTAATCTTATTTAAGTCAATTACTTCTTCACTTTCTAAAACAATGTTAAATATTTGTTTACCTTCTTCAGTAGATATAAATGCATCTTCTACAAATACATTTAGTTCTTTAATCTTACTATCTACTAGTTGTGATACAGTCTCTTTCAAAAGTACACCTCCTACCTAAATAACAAGGAGTGGAACAATTGTCCCACTCCTTTCTGCATTTAATTATAACATAATTTTATTATTTTACAAGGAAAAGTTACTATTTTGTATAACTTAATTCCTTATTATTATCATTTAATTCAGTTTTAGAAATAAAGTTAGGCATATTAAGAGTACTACTTAATACATAGTAATTACCATTTTCTTTTATTATTGATTCTTTATTTAGATTATAAATAGTACTTGATGTTGTTTCATAAGTCTTTGCTAATTCATATATACTCATATTATTTACTTCTACTGATTTACTATATTTATTTAAGTCTTCTTTTTTTACTTCATATGGGATTTTAATATTATCTCCATAATATATTTTATCATTATCTAAGTTATTATATTCCATAATTTTACTAACATCAGTACCAGACTCATTAGATAAATCATATAAGGTATCACCTTTTTTTATTTTATAATCTCTTACTAATTCATATGTTAAATTATCTTCATTTACCATTGTCATAGATACTGTTTTTACTTCTTCAGATGGAATATCTTTAGCTATTTTAGTATTATTCATATTAGTTATTACTATAGCAACTCCAACAATTCCTATTAATGATCTATTTCTAATAACATATTTAGGTATATTATCTTTACCTATATATGATATATTTCTAAATTGTTGTGCTACTTCTCTTGTAATATGAATAGTTCCTCTAAATAATTGGAATACAACTTCTTCTCCAATATTTCTTTCATCTTTAAATAATTCATTTAATTTATGTTCTATTCTCTTATGTCTTTTCTTAAATGAATTATTCTTCTCATCTTGTCTTATCTCTTGATATGCATTTTTTAAATCATTTATAAAGCCTTTTTTAGTTTCTTGCTTTCTTTCTTTTTTATATTCTTTTTTCTTATTAAAAACTTCATCATATTTTTTTCTAAACTCTTCGTAATCTTCTTTTTTATTTTTATAATAGTTTTTAATATAAGATTTTAAATACTCATTTAAATCTTCTTTTGTTTTTAAATGATCATATGCATCAGATACTTTTTTAAATTCTTCTTCATCTAGTTCTTTATTAACATCTGGATGACATTCTTTAGCTTTTTTACGATAAGCTTTTTTTATTACTCTTAAATCATCTGTAGGTTCTATACCTAATATTTTAAAGTAATCTATAAATCCTTTATTCATTTCCTATTACCCCTTTTTTACAGGGCTAATTATATCATATTTTCCTTAATTTGTAAAGTTTTTCCATGTTTTCAACATGTCATTATCTAATTCATAAATACCTAGTAATACATCATCTTTATTCTTAAAAATAATTTTATCTTGTACATTAAATCTATTTTCTATTTTTTGTCCACTACGTATTTTCTTTTCTAATGTTTTATCAACAACTTCTACTGGATAATCTAATACATATTCTATGCTTAATAATTTAAAGTTATTATTAGCTATTTCATCTAAAGTATATGATTCTTCAATATTAATTGATGCTTGTTTTGTTCTAGTTAATGTTTTCATTGTAGCATGACATCCTAGCTCTTCTCCTATATCATCTATTAAACTTCTTATATATGTTCCTTTAGATACTTTTGTCTTTATTGTAAATTCATTATTATTAACATCTAATAATTCTATTTTTTCTATGGTTACTTCTTTTTTTGGTAACTCTACACTTTCATTATTTCTAGCATATTCGTATAATTTTTTACCTTTTACTTTGACAGCTGAATAGATAGGTACTTCTTGTTCATAAGTCTTTTCAAAACTCTTAATTACTTCTTCTAATTTAGATGTATCTATATTATTTGACTCTTCTATAACTTTACCTGTTATGTCTTTAGTATCTGTTCTTTTTCCTAATACTACTGTTGATACATATTCTTTTGTTTCACTAGTAACTAATTCTACTATTTTAGTTGCTTTACCTATAGCAACTATTAGTACTCCTTCTGCTATAGGATCTAATGTTCCTGTATGTCCTACTTTTTTTATTCCAAATAATTTACTAATTGTATTAACTACATCAAACGAAGTCATACCTTTTTCTTTATTTACTGCTATTAGTCCTTTAAAATCAGTTAAATACTCTTCTAAAGTCAAATTATTACTATAAATAATATTTGCTACAAACTTACCTACGTATCTAATGTGCCATGGTTCATAAGCATATCCAGTTATGTTTTCTTTATCTTTTGGATATCTAAGTATAAATCCATAATCTTTTAAATATTTAGATACTTCTTCATATTTATCTATATCCTTATATACTTCAGGATCATTTACTGGATATTTACCATCTATTTTAATATAAAAGTCTATTGCTAATCCTGTATGATGTTCAGAATATCCTGCAGGTGCTACATATAAGTCACAATACTCTTGCCCATACTTTTTTCTATAGTAATCCTCTATTTCTTCTTGTTCTTCTATACTTCTATATCCTGAACATATTCCTATTTCAATATTAATATTTTTTAAGTATTCTTTTAATCTATTAAAACTATATAAAGTTTCTTGTTCTACTAATATTTCTTTTTCTTCAATATCAGTAGTTTTTACTAAATCAACTTTATCTATATAACTTTTCTTTATTCTGTTTTCTTTATTAATTAGTATTGTCTTTGTCATTTTAATCCCTCATTTTAATTATAACAAAAAAAGAAGAAAAGTATTCTTATACTTTTCTTACTTTACTATTTATTTTCTTTTATATTGTTAATTAATTGATTAATATAGATACTAATTCCTAAACATACAGATATAAATGATATAAATCCACCTATTACTGGTACTTTTGTAAATAAGTAAACTATTAATAATGATACTGTTAATAATAAGTAATTATTTTTAATCTTATCTTTAAATATCCAGTTACCTATATAATATGAAGATGCTATCATTGATAAATATATTAGTATTCCATATATTAATAATGTAATTATACTTAGTGGCATTAATAATACTGTAAATAACATTATTATTGATACTAATGGAATTAATATTAATAAAGCAAATCCTAAACATGTATTTTTTAACATATTAATAGCATTTTTATCTTCTTTTTCTATTTTCTTAAATAGTTTTTTATTGATAGTTAGAAGTATTAATCCTGTTACTAGTAATGAAACAAATGATATTATTTTTTCTAATACATTAGTAATAGGATTATAATCTACTTCTACTTTTTCTCCTTTATATGTTTTAATATCACCAATACTTGCTGATTTTGATCTAGATATTTTTGATTCTTCTGGATACTCTAATGTTCCCTTTATTACTGTTTCATCTTCTATAACAATTTCTTCTGCAGCTATATTTACATTACCTTCTATAGTACCATTAATTGTTACTTTTTCTCCTCCAGCATAGATATTTCTTTCTATATTGGAATTAATTAATATTGTTTCTCCAGCTACATATAGATCTCTTATATTTGAATTATTAATCTTAATTAAGCTTCCTGCTATAAAAGCATCTTTTGTTGTTACTTCGTTAAGTTGAATATTATTACCAGCTGCAAATAAATGATCTTGAGAACTAGAAAGTGTTAAATTATTTCCAGCTACAAAGTTTAATCCATTTACTTTAGAAGATATATCTACATTGTTTCCTGCTGCAAAAGCAGTTGCATTAATATCTTCATTAACTTTTAAATTATCATCTGCAAAGAAATTATTAATTCCCTTAGCATTTACATTTATTCCTACCATTAATAGGAATACAATTATTATTTTAAATATTTTTTTCATAAAATCTCCTTTTCTAAAATAATGTTAATTGATTTGAATCAGGTAAGTCTTTTAAAATACCCATATCTTTCATTTTATCTATTAATGTTTGTGATACTTTGCCTCTTCTTTGTACATCTTCTATACTTATAAATGGTTGTTTTTCTCTTTCTTCTACTATCTTCTTAGCAACTGTATCTCCTAGTCCATCAATAGCATTAAATGGTGGATATATTTCTGTATCATTTTTTACTATCCATACTGTGGCATCACTTTTATATAAGTCTACTGGTAAGAACTTAATTCCTCTAGCAGTTGCTTCTAGTGATACTTTTAATGATTCAGCTTGACCATTTTCTTTATTAGATGCTTCAAATCCTTTTACTTGAATATCTTCTATTCTAGCTCTTATTGCATCATATCCTTTTACCATATTCTCTAGGTCAATATCTGTTGCTTTTGATGATAACCATGAAGCATAGAAGTATACTGGCATATGTACTTTGTACCATGCAATACGGAATGCAGATATAACATAAGCTGCAGCATGAGCTTTAGGGAACATGTATTTTATTTTTTGACATGATCCTATAAACCATTCTGGTATGTTTGCTTCTTGCATAGTCTTAACATGTTCTTTCCATGTTTCTGGATCTTTTGATGCTTTACCTTTACGAACAAACTCCATTATTTTAAATGCTTTTATAGGTTTTACTCCATGATACATTAAATAAACCATAATATCATCACGACATCCTATTGTTTCTTTAAATGGGACTATGTTATTAGCAATTAATTCTTGAGCATTACCTAACCATACATCTGTACCATGGGATAATCCTGATATTTTTATTAACTCGGCAAATGTTGTTGGTTTTGTATCTTCTACTAGTTTTATAGTAAAGGCTGTACCAAACTCTGGTATTCCTAAGGTACCTGTATTACACATTATTTGATCTGTTGTTACACCTAATGCTTCAGTAGATGTAAAAATAGACATTGTTGCTTTATCATCTAAAGGTACTTTTAAGATATCTGTTCCTGATTGATTTTGTATCAATCTTAATTGAGTAGGATCTGAATGTCCTAGGATATCTAGTTTTAGTAAACACTGATCTATTGAGTGATAATCAAAGTGAGTGGTCATCCATTCAGCTGTAGCATCTTCTGCTGGGAACTGATATGGAGTAAAGTCTTCTACATCTTTATAATCTGGAATAACTACTATACCACCTGGATGTTGTCCTGTTGTTCGCTTAACTCCAGTACATCCTATAGCTAATCTTTCTATTTCAGCTGTACGCATATCATTTATTTCGTGTTCTTCACAATATCCTTTTACAAATCCAAAAGCAGTTTTATCAGCTACTGTACCGATTGTACCTGCTCTATAAACATTATGTTCTCCAAACAATACTTTTGTATAAGCATGAGCGCTTGCTTGATTTAAATCTGAGAAGTTCAAATCAATATCTGGTACTTTATCAGCATTAAATCCTAAGAATGTTGCGAATGGCATATCTTGTCCATCTTTTATCATAGGAATATGGCAATTAGGACAATCATGATCTGGTAAATCAAAACCTGATGAATAAGTTTTTCCTAATGGAGTACCATCTTCATCATCAAATATACTTAGTTTACATTTTTCACATCTATAATGGGCTGCTAATGGATTAACTTCTGTTATACCCATCATTGTTGCTACAAATGAAGATCCAACTGATCCTCTGGAACCTACTAAATATCCCTCATCATTTGAGTGTTTAACAAGTCTTTGAGCAATTAAGTATATTGGATCAAATCCTCCACCAATTACTCCTCCTAGAGTCTTTTTAACCTTTTTCTCAAGTCCTTTTTCATCTAATTCTTCTTCTGTTGTCTTCTTAACATATTCTGTAACCATGGATTTAATATTATCTGAACCTTTTAATATCTCATCATGTAATCTCTTATGTGCTTCACTATTAAACTCTTCTTCACTTAATCCTTTATCAGATAATTCTTCTGTAATAATTTTATATACTATATCTCCATATAATTCTGTAGCAATTCTTTCTTCAATCATATATGGAAGAGGTTCTCCATACCAATCTTTAGCTTTTGTATATACTAAATCCGTTACTACTACAGGACAATCTAGATAACTTTTACCATCATCAGACTTAACTCTTGGAGAGAAAGGTATTCCACCTGTATCAGGTATAACTTCAACTATTTCTACCATATCAGCTATTTTATTAGTATTAGTAACTACTATCTCAAAAGCTTTTTCTTCTCCTAAAAATTTAAAATCATTTAACATCTCATCTGTTGTTCTAAAATGATTAGATGGTATTTCTTTTATACCGCTTTTTGCTAGAGGATGTCTTCCTCCACCTGGAACTTTTTGATTTACTATTATTTCTCTATAAATCTTATCTTCTCTTTTTATATGATGTACATCACCTGTTGCTACTATAATTTTTCCTGCTTCTTCTGTTACTCTTACTACTTTTTCTATATTAGCAGCTAATTCTACTTCTGTTGAAAAGTCTCCTGTTTGAATTAAATGATTATAGCACTCTAATGGTTGTACTTCTACGTAATCATAGAATCTAATTATATTAGATAATTCATCATCACTTTTAGATTTAGCTTCTTGGAATACTTCACTTTCATAACATCCTGAACCTATTAAAAGTCCTTCTCTATTCTCTTCTATTACACTTCTTAATATTCTTGGTGTTTTATAAATATATTTAGTATTAGCTAAACTAATAATTCTAAATAAGTTTTTAAGTCCTGCTTTATTCTTTACTAATATATTGATATGATGTGCTCTACCATATTTATGTATTTCTTCTTTTGATACTAATTTATCTAAATCTTTCATTATATCTATGTTACGATTAGATAGTTTTTTTAACATTTTATGGAATACTAAGGCAGTTCCTTCGGCATCATAATCTCCTCTATGATGTGACTCTTCATCCCAAGGTACTTCATATCTTTTAACTAATGCACTTAATGAGTGTCTTGCATATGTATTATCCAGTGTTCTTGATAATTCTAAGGTATCTATTACTGGATTATTAAATGTACCTAAATTATACTTTTTATAAGCCATTTCTAGGAAAGAGACATCAAACTTAGCGTTGTGAGCTACCATTGGACAATCTCCAAACCATTCTACAAATCTCTTTACTGCATTTTCTTCATTGTCTTTTCCTTCTAGCATTTCATCTGTAATACTTGTTACTTCTGTTATCTTTTTAGGAAGAGGTCTACCTGGATTAATTAATTCATCATATTTCTCAAGTATTTCCCCATTTTTTATTTTTACAGCTCCTATTTCAATAATAGAGTCTGCTCCACCGGCATTAAATCCTGTTGTTTCAAAGTCAAATACTACAAAAGTTTGATCTAACATTACTTTATCATTAGGTCTTATAACAATATTTACAGAATCATCTATCATTGTTAATTCACAACCATAGATAGCTTTAAAAGGTTCTTCTCCTTCTTTTAAGTTCTTATTATGATCTGTTACAAAACTAAATACATGAGGGAATGCTTGTGATCCATTATGATCAGTTATAGCTACTGCTTTATGTCCCCATTTTAAAGCTTGTTTTACTAAATCTACTTCATCACATATTCCATCCATTTGACTCATCTTTGTATGAGCATGTAATTCTACTCTTTTTTCTTCTGCTGTATCTTTTACAGATTCTACTTGTTTTTCAATCTTAACTATATCTCTAGCATTTAATACTAATTCTTTAGAAAATTGATCATTTTTAGTATAACCTCTAATTTTATACCAATTTCCTTCTTTAAATTCTTTTGATAATGCTTTATACTCATCATCATCTCTAGAAAACACTTTACAATAGATACTATCTGAATAATCAGTAATCTTTAAAGTAATAATCTTAAAATCAGTTTTAGATGATTCGAAGTAATCTACTCCAAATACTTGAGCTTCTACTGTTACATTGTTATCTTCTCCTATAAGTGTTTTTATTTTTATAGGTTCATCCTTAATACCTCTACCTATTACACTATTAGGATCTTTAGGTTCTTTCCTAGTATATTTTTTCTCAGGAGATTCAGTAGTCTCTTTCTTTACTTTCTTAGGAGTTAAATCAATTTTATTAACTTCTTCTTCTAATTCATTTTGTATTTCATTTAATAAATTATCTTCATGTTTTAGAATTACTTCTATATTAAATTTATATCCTAGATTCTTATAAAATTGTTCTATCTTTTCTAAGCAATTATTTAGCTTTTCAACTTCTACTTCATTGGTTCCTACTAATACTAAAAAATCATCTTGTATTTGTAAACTATCTTTATATAAGTCTAATACTATTAATTCTTCTTTTAGTTTACTAAGTATTAATTCAAAATAACTTTTATAAGTTTCTATATCATTACTATCTATATTCCAAATAAAAGTAATTTCTGGAGCATCTTTATCTAATAGATACTTTTTTTCTTCTAATTCTTTTAAAACATCGATAGGTAGTAATTCATCTTTATCTATATAAATATTCCAACTTTTTGTTTTAGATGAGACAACTATTCTTGTTATTTTTGCATCATTAAAATATTGATAATTGGCATTATCAATATTAATTCTATCTAATAATATTTTTATCTTATCATCCATCTGAACCCCACCTAACTGCATTAACTTGTTCTAATTATATATCTTTTATTACGTATAATAAATTCAATAAATTCTTCTATATTTATATTAATTAATTCTTTCTCATAAGCAAAATTATTTACTTCGAAAGCTATTTTATCTCTCATGATATATTTTATCATATCTTCTTTGGGTACTCCAAGGTACATTAACCAATATGGATATATTTGTCTTTTTATTCTTGCTAAAGACTCAGTACCATCTTTATAACAACTTCTATTATTTAGAATAGTTGCAAATTCATTTTTTATAGCCATCTCTAGGATAGCTTTTTTTATATTTAGATTATCCTCTTCCTCTATTTCTACTTCATTTTCTATAATTTTATATAATAAATCTACTAAGAACTTATTAATATTTTTATTATCTAATCCAACTATTAATGAATCTTTATTAACAGCATCAATTATATTGAATTCTTTATTTATAATAAAACAATTATAATCATTTATATTTAGTCTTATTATATTATGTAATAAGTTATCTATTTCTTTTATATTCTTATCCCATAACTTCATAGAATTCATGCGTAATTTTTCTGCTTCTTTTTTTATTATTTTGAAATCTTCTTTTTCAAATAAGGCATTATATACTATGTCATTATTTGGTATAAAGTTTTTATAATCATCTATAATTATTTTCTTATCATTGTAAGAATTATTGTATTCTTTTTTATATGTATTCCAAAGTTTTTGTTTTGTATTACATAATTCTTGTGTTATTGACTTAGTGAATAATAAATTCCATGCAATCAAGTAATCATTTACTATAAATTTTATATTCATACTACATTTCCAAAGCCTTTCATAATAATATAATAGCACAAACAAAAAAAGTTGAAAATAAGCTTTCAACTTTTTTAAAACATCATCTTCCAAATAAAGTATGCTGCTGATGCTATGACTGCTATTACTATTAAAGCTATAATTAATTTTACTCCTATTGGAATTTTAGTATCAACAAATTCATCAGCTAATTCACTATCAAAATCTTTTTCACTTAAATCCATACTTCTAGTGTAGAATTCTGAATCTGCTCCTTCTATAATTTGATCATCTTGTTTTTCTTTTTCATCTAATTCTTCTTTTAACTCTTGTAGTTTCTCAGGATTTATAGTTTCACTAGTAATAAATGATTTATCTTGTTCATCGTCTTCTACCACTACTGGATTTTCTTCTTCTTTTTCTTCTTGTTTTTCTTCTATTTCTTTATCTTCTTGAGCAGTTTCTTCATAACTCATTTTAACTGGAGTTGTTGTTGCTAAATCTTCCGTAGTATTCTCAGTAATCTCTTCTGTCATATCAACTCTATCCATGATAGATGTTGCCATAAGTTCACTAAGTAAATTAACTGTTGTTTGTTTATCTAATTCTCCTGCTAATGTTTTAGAAGCAATTGTATCAATTAATTCATCTATTTCTTCTTCATCAGGATGAGTATATTTTTCTTTTCTTTCTTTTCTATATTCTTCTAATTCTTCTGGTGTCATACTAAGTAAAATGTTATATTTATCATTCTTTAGTTTTCTCTTGGACTCTTTTTCATCAATATCTACTCTATTTTTTCTTGCTTCTGCCATAGCACTATTAATATCGTAAACTCTATTTTCTTTTTCTTTATAAACTGTTTTAAAATCTTCTAGGTCTTTCTTAACTTTAGGTAGAGCTACAATATTAGAATAATCTTTTAATCTTTGATAGTTTTCTCTTGTATTATCTTCTGTATTAAGATTAGATAAATCTTGGACATTTATATATTTAATATCAGAAAGATTAGTATATTTAGTATTACTACCTATACTTTCATACAATTCTTGATTCTTTAGAGATCTACTTTCTTTTTTAGGATTTTCTTCTTCTTCATAACGGTCCATTCTTCTCATAGTAACCACCATCCTATCTTAATTTTATCATAATAAGAATAAAAACAAAAGGAGTATTTATGTCTTTACGTAAAAGCTATTTTTAGCTATAATATTCTTGAGGTGGAAAAAGATGAAAGTAAAAGTTAATCAAGATTCTTGTATAGGTTGTGGAGCATGTGCTGCTATATGTGATAACGTTTTTGAATTAAATGATGAAGGTCTTTCTCAAGCTAAAGTAGAAGAAGTAGAAGAAAAAGACAAAGAAGAAGTTAGAGATGCAGCTGATGCTTGTCCTACTGGTGCAATTGAAGTAGAAGAATAAAAAAAGATGGTTTAGACCATCTTATTTTTTTAGACTATAAATAATTGCTACTTCTTTAGGAGTTAATTTTCTATATTCTCCTGATTGTAGTCCTAAGAGATTGAATATACCTATTCTTTCTCTTTTTAATTTATCTACTAGTATTCCTACACTTTCAAACATTCTTTTTACTTGATGATTTTTACCTTCATGAATAATTATTTCTACAGTAGATGTATTATTCTCATTATTTACTTTTTTAAGTTTTACTCTAGACGGTTTCACTAATACTCCGTCTAACTCTATTCCATTTTTTAATCTATTTATTTGTTCACCTTTAATAATACCATTTAATTTAGCAACATATACCTTATCTATTTCACTCTTAGGATGAGTAATAATATTAGCAAATTCACCATCATTAGTTAATAGTAAAGCTCCAGTTGTATCATAATCTAATCTTCCTACTGGGAATATTCTTGCATTTGTATTAATTAAATCTACTACTGTTCTTCTATTCTTATCATCTTGAGTAGTTGTAATAACTCCTCTAGGTTTATTCAATAAGTAATATTCTTTTACTTCTTTTTCTATTGGTTTATTATTAACTAATACTTCATCACTTTCAGATACTTTAGTACCTAATTCAGTTACTACTATACCATTTACTTTAACTTGTCCATTTGTTATTAACTCTTCTGCTTTTCTTCTAGATGCTATTCCTGCTTGTGCTATAACTTTTTGTAATCTTTCCACTATTTCACCGCCTTTTTAATTGCTAAGATATTATATCATATTATATTTATTTTAACAATTAATTTTAATCATCACAATTATTAATTATATTCATATTATACAATAAAAGGAGTTGAATAAAATGTATCCTTATATGAGAAATGATAATATGTATAATTATCCACAAAATATAGATTATAATCAAATGAATGATGAAAGATTCTTTTGGGCACCATTTGTTGTAGGTGGTCTTGCTGGTACTGCTCTAGGTTTTGGTATTGCTAATAATAATCAAATGAATAGTAATCAAGGTTATTACTATGCTCCAATGTATTATCCATATCCTACTTATGTTTACCCTAGCCAAAATACATATTATTTCTA
The DNA here is from genome assembly GCA_946617625.1 of uncultured Bacillota bacterium. Classification (GTDB taxonomy): domain Bacteria; phylum Bacillota_I; class Bacilli_A; order RF39; family UBA660; genus RUG14891. The sequence goes on along the minus strand of CAMOKF010000011.1, from coordinate 7,496 downwards.
AAAAAAATAATGACATATGTCATTATTTTATTTCATCTATATATTTTTTTAATTGTTTTGAATCAGGTCCTAATATTATTTTTAGTTGATTATCTATTTCTACTATACCTTTAGCTCCTAATTTTTGAATACCTTCTTTATTAGCTTTAGATACGTCATTTAATGTTACTTTAAATCTAGACATATTAGATTCTGTACTAATAATATTATCTTTTCCTCCTAATAACTCAACTAATTTATTAAAATCTAATTCAGCATCTTTTTTTGTTGCTTTAATTACTGCTAATAAAATTATTATAAGTACTAAAGCTATAATTATATATTTAATCATTTTATCACCAACTTAATTATACACGATTATTATTCTAATTACTAGTTTTTATTATTTTCTGTTATATTCTATTGCTTTAATAAGATCTTCTTTACTCATAGTTTTATTCTCTTCTTCTTCTTCTTTTTCTTTTTCTTCTTTTATCTCTTTTTGTTCATCTTTTGTGAAGAAGCTATCACTGTCATCTTTATTTTCTTCTTTTTTATCTATATACATCTTAGTACCAATACCTGCTACTGCTGCTGTTGATATACCAGCGATTGGAGGTATAAAACTATTACCACTATTATCTTGCATATCCATGTTTTTTATTTTAGTTAGTTTTAATGGAGAATTTGATTTTATCTTATTAATTGTATCTATTGCTGAGTTTAATGTTCCACTAATACCTTCTGATACATTATCTAAGTTTACTTTATCAACAATTGAATCTGATAAGTCTTTAGAAGTAGATTCCTCTACTGGTAGGTTAGATTGAGATAATGTTGATCCAGTTACAGCTCCAATTGAAGAAGCTTTTGTGGTACCACCTATAATGTTTGCAATCTTAGTCTTATCATTTTCATTTGATTTAGTTGATATAGGTGTTTTAGTATTAGTTGTAGTTTTTGTAACTGTTTTAGGTGTTTGATCATTTGCATTTTCTTTAAATGTATTTTTGTTTGAAATTTCATTTTTATTTGCATTAGAATCCATAACATTATTTGTTTCTGTATTCTTTTCTACTTGTTCATTTGTATTTAAAATGGTAGCAGGCTCTATGTTAGATGTATTTATTGATTTTGAATATCCACTACTATATGATTTTTTATTCTTATTTTCACTTTCTAATTTATCTATTATGATTCCTGATATAAAAGTATTTTTCTTATAATTTTCATTAAAGTATTCTTGTAATATTTTTTTTAGTTCTTCTGGAGATAGTTCCTCTAATTCTTTTTTTTGACCTAACCATTCTTTATCATACCATTTTCCATTGTATAATTCTTTTAAAGTTTCAAGCATTAGATTAGTATCTCCACTTTGTAAAGCTTCATAGCAAGATAAAATGTTGACTGTTCTAGTCATCTCATCATCTAGGTCTTTGGCATCTTGTAAAATCTTATCTCCTTTTGCAATTAACTGGTCACCTGTTAATGTTGTGTCTAAGTTTGACATATAATTCTTGTACCATTTCTTGCTCTCATCTTCTATATTTTGAATTGGTATTTTTGGTAATGTAATATGTGTTAAATTTATATACAAAGTATTTAATGATGATTTAATTGATTCAGCTACTTCTTTATTATAGTTAACTGAAAGGTTTGTTCCTCCAAAATTTATTAATCTTTTCATATTATCACCTATTAATATACTACTGTATTTGAAACAGTATTAGTTACAGAATTACTTACTGTATTATTAGAGGAACTAGAAGAGTATGCTATTCCAGGGTCTACAGTGTCTGTATATTTATTATCTTCTTTCCATTGTTCATATTCCTCTGCTGCTCTTTTTCTTTCCTCTTCTTCTTTTTTATGTCTTTCAATTTCTGCTTTTTGTTCATCATATATAGTAGAAACACGAGTAGATAATGCATTAGCATATTCTTTTAATTCTGTAGCAAATCCTCTCATTTTATTTACTAATTCTGTATAATTTTCGATAGGATTTTTACCTTCTATACTAATATTTTCATCTTTAAAATCATATATTTCTGTTGTTATTTTAGTAGCTATTTCATTCCATTCATCTGCTGTTACTCTTAACCATTCACAATTAGCTTCTAATTCTTCTTTAGCTATTAAATCTTTTTCATCATAAATACCATAATCTGTCATATTAACACCTTACCTTATCTATATTTTACTATTTATTTATATTTCTAACAATAAAAAAAGTAAAGGACTTAACGTTCCTTTACTTATCATCCAACATCTCAACTAAATCTTCTTTACTAATTGCTTCTCTTTCTATATCATCTTCATCAAAGAATCTTCTATTTTCATCATTATCTTCATCTTCTTTATCTTCGCCTTTTTTCTTATCAATGTATAATTTAGTACCTATACCTGCGATACTTGCTGTTGCAACTCCGGCTATTGGTGGTATAAATTTACTTGAATTTGAATCTTCTTCAATTACTTCTTGTGGAATAACTTTAGTTGTTGGGTTTAGAGGTCTTTCAGTATTCTTAACACTTGATGATAATTTAGTAGAGTCCATTTTAACTTCAGCTGTTTCTTTTTCAATATTAGTAGATACATCGGCCATTTTAACTCCTTCTTTTTCTAATTCTGTTAATATTGGAGTATTTGTTGTACCACCGTTATTCATAACTTGTGGTTCATATGAAGGATTATATGTACCTCTTGTTTCTTCTTGATTATTATTTTTTAAGATTTCTTCTTGTTTTTTGTTTTCTTCTTCTATTTGTTGTTTCTTTGCTTCTTCAGCTTCCTGTTGCTTTCTTTTTTCTTCTTCTACCTGTTTTATTTGTTTTTCTTTTTCTATTTGTGCTTTTCTCTTTTCTTCCGCCTCTTGCTGTCTAGCTTTTTCTTCATTTTCTTGTTGTTTTCTTTTTTCATTTTCTTCTTGCTGCTTTTTCTGACTTTCCTGTTCAGTTGATATATTGTTGTTTTTTAATGGTTCTTTATCTATATCTACTGTTTTTGTAGGAGTCGCTGAAACTTTTCTATAAGAAACATTTCCTTGACTAGATGAGGATGAGCCTGTACCTCCAATACTACTATTAATTGGATTAGTAGTTGTATTTCCACCTGTGCTTGTTGTTTCTAAATCAGTTAAGCCATTAGCACCAGCTTCTTCTAGTTTTCTTCTTTCCATTTCTTCATAATCGTCAAATAAACTAACCGCAGAAGCAATTACACCTTTGTCTCCAGCTGATAATTCTTCATTATTGTATTTTTCAATTGCATCTTTTGTACTTTCTATATCTTTCTTTAATTGAGCTAAATCATTTTTTAAATCTTCTGTATATTTAAGAAAATCTTCTATAATGTTCTCTGTATTATCTCCACCATAGGACGGAATATTTAAATCATAAAATAAGTTATCTTCAGATAAACAATTATTTTGGACAAATCCATAAAACTTTGGTAGTGCTTTTATATCGGATATATAAGTTTGATTTTCTTCAGCTATCGAGTTAGCACTAGTAATTAAATTATCTAGTGTACTCAAACCTTCTGGAACAGTTTTATCATCACAATGCATTGTTCCGTCTCCTAAGGTGTGATTAATATATGCTTTTTTAAATTCATCTTTTGTCATATATTCCAACCTTCATCCTTTCTGTTCCACCATTTTATTCCTCTATTATAACTGCTTTCATTTCCAAAATATCTTATCCAGTCTTTTTGTACACACACTTGAAAGTCATGTACAAACTGAGCTCTATCTTTTACTGCATCAGTAAATTCATTCATCAACTTAACATATTCTTTGTCAATTTTATTTATTAAATCATCTATTCTTATTTCATAATTTTTATTATCTACATATAGTTTCTCTGCACCTATTTTTTTCTTTAATGCTTCTAGTTCTCCAGATATTCTGCTAATACTTGTAACCATTTCTGAATATTTATCAGCCCATCCCTTTACTACGTCAACATTAACTGCTTTATTAGATAAATCAGCTTCATTAGGTTTGTTTTCGGCCTCTTTGACTTTACGGAAGGCATATTTTCCTGGATCTTTCCAATTTCCATTATTATGGATTTCTTCACCATATACCTTTAAATTCCAGTCATATTCTAATACATATCCATCATATTTCTTTTTAATATTTTCATATAACACTTTTGGATCATCTGCATCTTCAACTATTCTACTATATCTGCTTTGTTTAAGTAAATTATTATTAAATGAACTATATTTATTATTCATCCCCATATATTCCACCATACCTTATAATTACATTTTACATTTTTTTATTAGATATAACAAGATTATTTATAATACTTGACATAATAAAAAGAAGACTTTTAATAGTCTTCTGGTTTTGCTTCTTCATATTTTTTCTTATAGATTTCGTATCCACCATTAAGAATTTTAGATAATTCTTTTTGTTTGTCAGATTCATAACCCATATGAAGTACTTTTTCAATTTGATTATGATCAAAAGCATTTATCATATTGCTATCTAATATTCCTTCTGGATATGGACATCCACCATATTCATACATTTTTTGTTCTGCATCTACTTCTTTGCCTTCTTTTATTTGTTTTCCAGTTGGAAATATACAATAGCTTGTAATCATTAATTCTTTTTTAGCACCTTTTAGTAGTACTACTGTACCTATTGGTAAAAATCTTTCCTTCATATTCTCTCCTCCTAAGCTTCCTCTAAATCTAAATTATTGCCATCTTCATATTTTTGGATTATTGAATTGGCACTATATTTATAATCATCGTCATCATCTAATGTTGCTTCTTCTTCATTACCATAATCTATTTTCATATCATCTTCGGAACCATTCCACTCTTCAGTGTAGAATCCATTGTTTTCTTCACCATCTTCATATGATTCTTCTTCATCTTCACTTTCTTTATGGTTTTCTTTATAATCAACGTAAGCTTTTGCACCAATACCTGCAGCTGCTGCTGCACTTAATGCTGCTGCTGTTGGAATTGCAACATTTGTTGAACCTTCATCTACTGTACCTGTAGTTGTTGGTATCTTTATTGTTTGATTTTTATATGATTGAGTGTTAGTTATAGATGAAGCTAAGTTCCCTAATCCTACCGAACTATCACCCATTATGTTTTCATCTCCAGCTTCTGTAGTTACTGAAGCAACATCAATTGGATCTTCAGTTGAGTAATCTCCATAGCTTGATTCTCCACCACTATAAGTATATCCACCATTATTATAACTTGATGATCCTCCACCTATTGTACCAGGATCATATGATTGTGGTTGTGGAGTTTGTTTTAAGTTATCATCATTAAATGATGGTTTATCTGCTGGTGCAGGAGTTTCTTTCTTAGGTGTTGGAGTTGTTGGATTTGTCTTTGTTGAAGGTGTTGTCTCTTTTGGCGTTGTATCTATCTTTTCAGGTGTAACTTTCTCTGTTTCTGTTACTTTTGTAGGTGTTTCTGTTGGAGTTGTATTATCATTTACTTGTCTATAAGCTACTGTTGGAGTACTGTTTGATCCTCCACCATTATAGTTTCCACCTCCACCATTATAGTTTCCTCCACTTGAAGAATTACTTCCTGTATTTCCTGATGATGAATTATCTTCCATATCAAAACTTGGAACATCTTTTGTATTATTATCATTATCAGTTTTATCACTGTTCTCATCAGGGTTATCTCTATGAAAAATATCGTCAGAAGTGTATGTAACTTTATCCTTAATTTCTGCATTCATATCGTTATTCTTTGTTTTAATTCTTATATCTTCATTTTTAAGTGCAAATGCTGCTTCTGGAGCAGTTGCAAGAGTTGTTGCTACTACCTGACCTGCTATTGGATGTGATGCAATACCTGTTACTATATTATTTGCTATTCCACTTCCTTTAGAAACCATTCCTGTTACTGCATTTCCTACTGCTTTTCCTGCTGCAGAGTTTGTTACTGGTGAAACAATTGCTTTTCCTAAGTTTCCTGTTGCTTTTGTTACATCACTAACATATTTACCTGTATTACTTACAGTTGATGTTATATTAGGATGATTTACTTTAAAATCATTTAATTTACTTGCAGTTTTATCTGCAATTTTATTTGTTACTTTATTGTCATAAACTGTGCTTGTATTAACTGATAAGTTTGCTAAATCATCCTGAGCATTTATTAATTCAGTTTGTGCTCTTTGCATAGCTTCTGCTTGAGCATGTGAACCTTGTTCGCCAAATTTTTGATATGCTTCTTGCCATGATTGTTGTGCTTCGTCTAATGCTTTTTGAGCATCATCTACTTTATCCATGGCTTGTTGTTCTGCTTTAGAAAGAGCGTTTGATTGAAGCTTTTCTCCAATCTTACCTGCCGCATAAGCCGTGACTCCTTGAATGGCGGCTTGTTTGACACCCTGTCCAAAGGCTGCATTAAAGTCTTTTCCTTGCATCAAGCCCGACTCAGTTCCAGCTCCTAATCCAGCAACTGCTGCTACTGTTGTGTTGGCTGCTGTTGCTCCTATTCCTAGAGCTCCTCCAGTTGCGGCTCCTGCAATAATATATCCAGCCACAGTTCCACCCATTTTAAATAGTTTAGCTCCAGTACTTTCTGGTGACATAGCACTATATTTGTTTATTCCTGTTTTATCATTTATCCAATTAAAAGTATCAGCCATAGCATTTACTTTAACAAATTCTGCACAACTATTTTGCAAATCCTTATTTCCAAATATTCCAGCGGTGAATCCTACTAAACTAGCACCGGCATCTACTATATTTTCTCCTACTGTTAGTATTCCTTCAGTAAATTTTGAAAGACCCATACCTACAGTAGCAAATATTTTCTTATATAAAGGTGCATCTCTATATTCTTCAATTTCTTTTGCTTTGTTAGACATAGAATTAAACAAGTCATCTATATATTCACAACAATTAGATGGAAAATCTTCTATTACTTTTTCATTTTGTTGATAATCTATCCACTCTGATCCTCTAGCGCTTCCTAGTGTTTTAAATCCAGCTATTAATGCATCTCTTGTACCATCAAGTTCACTTTTTGCATTATTTAATAACCCTTTTGATGTATTAATATTTCCATCATTATATTTAATTGATCCAAATTTTCCTGAATATTGTCCCATATTATCCTCCTACCTTCTAATTATTGATTAGATGATTGTTGTTGTGCTTGATATTCTGCAAGTTCTTGTGATTGAGCAACATATATTGAGTTTGCAGTTGCTCTTATAGAATTAGTAAATTCTAGGATGTTCTTTTTTATATTTTCATGAGCTCCTTTTACTATGTCAAAGCTTTCTTCCATAGTTTTTCCATCAACTTTTAAATTATCTCCGCTTGCATACCCTTTTGCATCTTCAATTTTTCTAGCTGCTGCATCAAAATCTTCTGCAGCTTTGTCTATTGCATCGCATGCACTTTGAATTGTTTTTACATCGATAATATCACTTGAGCTTTTAATTCCATATAACGCCATTTGATTCACCTTACCTTCTATATACTAATGCATAGTAAATAGAGAAAACA